>NZ_JBHSQJ010000071.1:0-17300 GCF_042658505.1 Streptacidiphilus monticola
GCCCCGCCCCCGCCCGGGCACGACCGGCCGCGGGCCCCGACGCCTGACGGCGGTCGGCTCCGGCGCGCTGACCCTGGCGGTGACGCTGGCCGGCGGCGCGGTGGACGCCTGGCTGTTCGACGATTCCGGCTGGCTGCTCGGGCTCGCCTACCTGGTCGCCTGCTTCCAGGCGGCGGTCCGGGTCCGCCCGGCCGATCTGGCGGCGGCGCCGATCGCGGGGCCCATCTGCTTCGCGCTGACGCTGGTCCTGGTCGGCCCCAGCGCGGGACCGGGGGTCAGCGGGCAGATCGTCGGCCTGGCCACCGCCCTTGCCCTGCACGCGGCTTGGCTGTTCGGCGGGACGGGGCTCTCCGCGGCCATCGTCCTCGCCCGCCACCTCGCCCTCCGCGGGCGGCGGTAGGCACCCTCCGGGACCCCCGCAGGGGCGCGAGGAACTGCGCGACCAGCCCACCACTCGGGGAGGTTCGTCCCGCAGATGGGGCCGGACCTCCCCGAGTGGTGGGCTGGTCGCGGTGGGGCACCTCCCGCCCGAAGGGGGGATCTCGCGCCCCTGAGGGCCCTAGCGGAGCGCTGCGGCGGCCATCGCGGCGCCGACGATGCCGGCGTTGTTGCGGAGCTGGGCGGGGACGATCTCCGCACGCAGGGGCTTCAGCAGGGGCAGGAACTTCTGGTACTTCCGGCTGACGCCGCCCCCCACGATGATCAGCTGGGGCGAGAACAGCATCTCCACCATCGCCAGGTAGTCGTCCAGCCGCTCCGCCCACTGCTCCCAGCTCAGGTCGTGCCGCTCCTTCGCCGCCGAGGAGGCGTGGCGTTCCGCGTCCTTGCCCTTGAGCTCCAGGTGGCCCAGCTCGGTGTTGGGGACGAGCTTCCCGTCGACGAAGAGCGCGCTGCCGATCCCGGTACCGAAGGTCAGCAGCAGGACGACACCCTTCCGGCCTTTCCCCGCACCGTAGTTGACCTCGGCGATGCCGGCCGCGTCAGCGTCGTTGACCACGGCGACCGGGAGTCCCAGCGCGTCGGAGATCAGCTTCTCGGCGTCCGCGTTGATCCAGCCGTGGTCCACGTTGGCCGCCGTCAGCGTGCGGCCGTCGAGGACGACGCCGGGGAAGGTGCAGCCGACCGGGCCCTGCCAGGCGAACTGCTTGACGACCTCCGCCACCTTCTCGACCACCGCCGCCGGGGCCGAGGGCTGCGGGGTGAGCACCTTGAACCGCTCCTCCGCCAGGTCGCCCCGATCGAGGTCGACCGGGGCGCCCTTGATGCCGGACCCGCCGATGTCCACGCCGAAGACCTTCACGCTCAGCTGACCTCCAGTCAGAAACGCACCGACGGGTCCACGCTACGACGACGCTCCGACGCCCGCAGGCGTTCAGGCCCCGGCAGCCTCGGACCGCAGGTCGCGGCGCAGCTCCTTGGGCAGCGAGAAGGCCAGGTGCTCCTCGGTCGTGGTCACGGTCTCGACGTCGCCGAAGCCGCGCGCGGCCAGCCACTCGAGCACGCCCTCGACCAGGATCTCCGGCACCGACGCGCCGCTGGTCACGCCGACCGTGCTGACGCCCTCCAGCCAGGCCTCGTCGATCTCGTCGGCGAAGTCCACCAGGTACGCGGCCTTGGCGCCGGCCTCCAGCGAAACCTCCACCAGGCGGACCGAGTTGGAGGAGTTCTTGGAGCCCACCACGACGACCAGGTCGGCCTGGCCGGCGATCTGCTTGATGGCCTGCTGGCGGTTCTGCGTGGCGTAGCAGATGTCGTCGCTCGGCGGGCTGGTCAGCAGCGGGAAGCGCTGCTTGAGCGCGTCCACCGTGGTCATCGTCTCGTCCACGGAGAGGGTGGTCTGCGACAGCCAGACGACCTTGGACTCGTCGCGCACCTTGACGTTCGCCACGTCCTCGGGCCCGTCGACCAGGTGCGTCCGCTCGGGTGCCTCGCCCATCGTGCCGATGACCTCCTCATGGCCCTCGTGGCCGATGAGCAGGATGTCGAAGTCCTCGTTCGCGTAGCGGACGGCCTCGCGGTGCACCTTGGTGACCAGCGGGCAGGTGGCGTCGATGGTGGCGAGCTTGCCGGCCTTCGCCTCGTCGTGGACCGAGGGGGCCACGCCGTGGGCGGAGAAGACCACGATGTTGCCCTCGGGCACCTCCTCCGTCTCGTCGACGAAGATGGCGCCCTTCTTCTCCAGGGTCTGCACGACGTACTTGTTGTGGACGATCTGCTTGCGGACGTAGATCGGGGCCCCGTACTGCTCGAGGGCCTTCTCGACAGCGATGACGGCGCGGTCGACCCCCGCGCAGTAGCCGCGCGGAGCGGCGAGCAGGACCCGGCGGGCGGCAGTGGCTGCAGACATGTGATCCAGCCTACCCGCCGCCCCTGTCCCCCCATGCGGCGTGCCCGGCGCTGTCCCCCCATGCGGCGTGCCCGGCGCTGTCCCCCCATGCGGCGTGCCCGGCGCGCCCCGGTGCGGCGGAGTGCGGATGATCGGCACATGAGTGTCCGTCAGGAGGAGCTGCCGCCCACCGAACTGCACCGCAGTCTCGGCTTCCGCGAGCTCGTCGTCTACGGCCTGCTGTTCATCGCGCCGATGGCCCCCGTGGGCGTCTTCGGCGTCCTGGAGGCCAAGAGCCACGGCGCGGTGGCGACGGTGTACGTGGTGGCCACGATCGCCATGGCGTTCACGGCGTACTCGTACGCGCAGATGGTCCGGGTGCTGCCGCGGGCGGGCTCGGTCTTCGCCTACGCGCGGGCGGGCCTGGGGCCGCGGACGGGCTTCGTCGCCGGGTGGATGGCGCTGCTCGACTACCTGCTGATCCCGGCCGTCGCCTACGTCTTCTCCGGTATCGCGCTGCACTCGCTGATTCCCCAGGTGGGGCAGTGGGTGTGGACGTCGATCGCGGTGGTGGTGACCACGGCGCTCAACCTGGTCGGGGTGAGGGTGGCCGCGCGGGTCGGGATGCTCGTGCTGGTCATGGAGATTGTGGTGCTGGCCGTGTTCGTCGCGGCGGCGATCCACGCGCTGGCGACCGGCGCCCCGCACCGTCCCTGGGGCTCGCCCTTCGGCGGCCAGGGCGCCTTCTCGATGGCCGCGGTGATGTCGGCGGTGTCGGTGGCGGTGCTGTCCTTCCTCGGCTTCGACGCGATCGCGGCGTTCGCGGAGGAGCACGAGGGCCCCTCGGAGCGGGTGGCTCGGGCGGTCCTGTTCTGCCTGGTGGTGGCGGGCGTGCTGTTCGTGGCGCAGACGTATCTGGCGGGGCTGCTGGAGCCGCAGTCGGCGGCGTATCTGCAGGCCCATCCGGAGGCGCAGGGGGCGGCCTTCTACCAGATGGTCGAGGTCTCGATCGGCCACTGGCTGCACGTGCTCGTGGCGGCGAGCAAGGCGATCGGCGCCGCGTTCGCCGCGCTGGCCGGCCAGGCGGCGGCGGGTCGCCTGCTGTTCGCGATGGGACGCGACGGGCGTCTGCCCCGGGTGCTGTCCCGAGTTGACACCACGTCAGGCGTCCCCCGGATCGCGCTCGGTGTCGCCGCGGTGATCACCCTCGCGGCGGCGGTCTGGTCGTCGAGCCGGAGCGACGGACTGGACCAGCTGACCTCGGTGGTCAACGTGGGCGCGCTGACGGCGTTCGTGCTGCTGCACGCGTCGGTGGTGGGGTGGTACCTGGCGCGGCGGCACTCCCGCAACTGGCTCAAGTACGGCCTGTGCCCCACGATCGGCGCTGCCATCATCGTGTGGGTGCTGGTGTCTGCGACGCACACCGCGCAGATCGTCGGCGCGGTGTGGCTGGCGGTGGGGCTGATCGTGGTCCTCACCGAACTGGGCACTCCCTGAGAGCCCCGCCAGAGCCCCCAGGGGCGCTGGGGGTACCCCCGCCCGGAGGGTGGGGGAGGAACTGCGCGAGCAACACACCACCAGGGGAGGTCCGGCCCACACGAGGGGTCGAACCTCCGCGGGTGGTGGGCTGGTCGCGGTGGGGGCACCTCCCGCCCGAAGGGTGGGGGATCCTCGCGCCCCTGGGGGGCTAGGCTCGCGGGCATGGCCGGCGTTGAGAACTCTGCGGAAGCTCCGCTCCCCGTCGGGCGCGTCTCGCGCCTCATCGGGGGGTGGATCAGTCGCCTGGGCGCCGTCTGGGTCGAGGGGCAGATCACCGAACTCAGCCCCCGGCCGGGCGCCGGGGTCGTCTTCCTCACACTGCGCGACCCCTCCGAGGACGTCTCCGTCACCGTCACCTGCTACCGGGCCGTCTTCGACCAGGTGCGCGAGCTGATCTCGCAGGGCTCCCGGATCATCGTCCACGCCAAGCCCGAGTGGTACGGGCCGCGGGGCACGCTCTCCCTCCGTGCCGCGGAGATCCGGCTCGTCGGGCTCGGGGACCTGTTGGCCCGGCTGGAGCTGCTCAAGCGCTCCCTCGCCGCCGAGGGCCTGTTCGCCGCCGAGCGGAAGAAGCCGCTGCCGTTCCTCCCCCACCGCATCGGGCTGGTCACCGGGCGGGCCAGTGCCGCCGAGCGGGACGTGCTGCAGAACGCCCGTCGCCGCTGGCCGGCCGTGCGCTTCGAGGTGCGCAACGTGCCCGTCCAGGGCGTGTCCGCCGTCCCCGCCGTGATCAAGGCCGTGAAGGAGCTGGACGAGCACCCGGACGTGGACGTCATCATCATCGCCCGCGGCGGCGGCAGCGTGGAGGACCTGCTGCCGTTCTCGGACGAGCAGCTGGTCCGCGCCGTCGCCGAGGCGCGCACGCCCGTCGTGAGCGCCATCGGGCACGAGCCGGACCAGCCGCTGCTGGACTTCGTCGCGGACCTGCGGGCGTCCACGCCCACCGACGCCGCCAAGCGGGTCGTGCCGGACGTGCGCGAGGAGCTGAACCGGGTGCACACCGTCCGGGACCGCGCCCGGTACAGCATCGAGGCCCGGCTGCGGCACGAGTTCGCGGGCCTGGCCGCGCTGCGCAGCCGTCCGGTGCTCGCCGCGCCGCAGCGGATGGTGGAGCAGCGGGAGGACGAGGTCGCCTCGCTGCTGGAGCGCTCCCGCCGCTGCTTCGGGCACCAACTCGACCGTGCCGCTTCGGACCTGACGCACACTCGGGCACGGGTCACCGCCCTGTCCCCCGCCGCCACGCTGCAGCGCGGCTACGCGGTGCTGCAGCAGGCGGACGGCAGGGTGGTGCGCACGCCCGAGCAACTGGCCGAGGGGGAACCGCTGCGTGCGAGGGTCGCCGAGGGCGAGTTCCACGTCACCGTCGCACCGGCGCCCGCGCCGGAGGACGCTCAGCGCAGCTGAGTGCGGGAGAGCGCCACCGAGTGCTCGTGGAAGCCGAGGCTGCGGTACAGCTGCTGGCCCTCCACGGAGGCGTGCAGGTCGAGCCGGGTGGCCCCGCGCTCGTCGAACCAGTCCAGCAGCGCCTCGGTGCAGGCGCGGGCGTAACCGCGGCGGCGGTGGGCCTCGTCGGTGCAGATGTTGAAGATGAAGCCGAACAGGCCGTCGGGGTGCCCGGGCGCGGGCAGTCGCTGCTCCAGCGTGCCGACGGCGCAGGCGGCCAGCCGTCCGGGGCGGTCCGCGTCGTCGACGACGAAGACGCCGAAGCGTCCGGTGCCGCCTTCACCCAGCTCCTTGCGCAGGATGCTCTCGGCGAGTCCCTTCCAGGCGTCCGAACCCCCGGACGCGACCATGCCGCCCTGCATCGCGGTGAACATCAGCTCACGCAGCCGGACCAGTTCCGCCGCGTCCTCGGGCACTCCCGCTCGCACAGTGATCATGGGGGGACGCTAGCGGTGCCCGGCCCGGGCTGTCAGCGGGCTTTTCCGCGCCCGCTTCTATGCTCACTGCATGGCATCTGACGAGACCTCGGACACCCTGGGCTACGAGCAGGCCCGCGACGAACTGCTGGAGGTGGTCCGCAGGCTGGAGAACGGCGGCACCTCGCTCGAGGAGTCGCTGGCGCTCTGGGAGCGCGGCGAGGAGCTGGCCAAGGTCTGCGAGCGCTGGCTGCAGGGCGCCCGTGCCCGGCTCGACGCGGCCATGGAGGCCGAGGAGCGGGCCGCAGGGGAGGGTGGCGACGAGGAAGCGGAGTGAGCGCCGCCACATCCTCGGCACCCGACTGGGAAATAGTTGAAGCGTCACCTATGTTGGTGCCAGGTGACGGCGCGCCCGCGCCGCCGACGACCCGGAACCACAGAGGTTTGCACTGATGTCCGACGTTCTCGCCCTCGACCCCGCCGCCCAGGACCTGCTGTTCCGCGAGGCCCGCACCGCGAACGCCTTCACCGACGAGCCGGTCAGCGACGAGCAGGTGCAGGCGATCTACGACCTGGTCAAGTACGCGCCGACCTCGATGAACCAGCAGCCGCTGCGCATCGTCCTGGTCCGCTCCGCCGAGGCCCGCGAGCGCCTGGTGGCGCACATGGCGGACGGCAACAAGGAGAAGACCGCCAAGGCCCCGCTGGTCGCGATCCTCGCCGCCGACCACGAGTTCCACGAGGAGCTGCCGCGGCTGTTCCCGCACTTCCCGCAGGCCAAGGACCTCTTCTTCGGCGAGCGCCCGGTGCGTGAGGGCTCCAGCTCGTTCAACGCCGCGCTGCAGGTGGGCTACTTCATCATCGGCGTGCGCGCCGCCGGCCTCGCCGCCGGACCGATGACCGGCTACGACGCCGCGGGCATCAACAAGGAGTTCTTCGCTGACGGCGACCACTCCGTCCTGGCCGTGGTCAACATCGGCCGGCCGGCCGAGAACGCCTGGTTCCCGCGCGGCCCGCGCCTGGAGTACGACGAGGTCGTCACCAGCGTCTGACGCCGCGTCAGCATGCGGAGGGGCCCCGGCCGTTCGGCCGGAGCCCCTCGTGTGTCCTTGCCCGGAGGTGTCAGCTGGACCTGAGCAGCGCCACGAAGTCGGCGAGGCGGGCGAAGGACTCCGTGCCGAAGACCACGGAGGTGCCCTGCGGGGTCTGCCGCACCAGCGCCCGGTAGCGGCTGCCCTGGTAGTGCGTCCAGGCCACCCCGTCCACGGTGGTGACGGCGGACTGCTTCACCGCGTCCACGGTGGCGTTCTTCACGACGTCCGCGAGCGGGCCGGTGGCCTGCTGCACGGCGGCGTACTGGCCCTTGTCGTCGATGAAGCCGAGGCTCCAGGTGTGGTCGTGCTCGCCGTCGTAGCGGACCGAGGTCGCGGTCCAGCCCTTGGGATCGCCGGCCGGGGCCAGCAGCGGGTAGGGCGCGGCACGGCGCGCCGAGGGGACGGAGTCCTGCCAGCTGACGGCACGCACGCCGTTGCCGCCGCTGTGCGGGATGAACAGGTAGATGCCGAAGCCCGCCAGCATCACGGCGATCAGCGACAGCACCATGTCGCGGACGGACTTCGCCGCCATCCCGGGGCGCTTGCGTACGGTCGTGCTCTCAGTTGCCACGGATCCATGGTGACGGATGCCGGGCACTGCCCCTGCCACCGGGGGCCCGGGCCGTGCGCCTGCGGGCCGCCCGAGCGGCCCGGACCGGCTGGACGCCGGGCGGGACGGACGGCCGACCAGGCCGAAGATACGATCGGACCACCCTCAAATCCGGCCGTCGACGTCCAGAGAGGCACGAAACGATGACCGAGCAGTCCAACCACCGCCTTCCCTCCTCGCTCGAGGTGGCACCGGAGGCACCCGACCGCAACCTCGCTCTCGAGCTGGTCCGAGTCACGGAGGCGGCCGCCATGGCCGCCGGCCGCTGGGTCGGACGCGGCGACAAGAACGGGGCCGACGGCGCAGCGGTACGCGCCATGCGCACCCTCGTCCACACCGTCTCGATGAACGGCATCGTCGTCATCGGCGAGGGCGAGAAGGACGAAGCCCCGATGCTCTTCAACGGCGAGCGCGTCGGCGACGGCACCGGCGCCGAGTGCGACGTCGCCGTCGACCCCATCGACGGGACCACCCTGACCGCGAAGGGGATGCCCAACGCGCTCTCCGTGCTGGCGGTGGCGGACCGCGGCACGATGTTCGACCCCAGCGCCGTCTTCTACATGGACAAGCTGGTCGCGGGACCGGAGGCGGCCGGAGCCGTCGACATCGAGGCGCCCGTCGAGCACAACGTGCGGGCCGTGGCCCAGGCCAAGGGCGGAGCCCCGGAGGACGTCACCGTCGTCCTGCTGGACCGCCCGCGGCACGAGAAGCTGGCCCAGGAGATCCGCGCCACCGGCGCCCGGATCAAGTTCATCTCCGACGGCGACGTGGCCGGCGCGGTGATGGCCGTCCGCGAAGGCACCGGCGTCGACCTGCTCCTCGGCGTGGGCGGTACGCCCGAGGGCATCATCGCGGCATGTGCGATCAAGTGCCTCGGCGGCGTCATCCAGGGCAAGCTCTGGCCCAAGGACGAGGCCGAGCGCCGCAAGGCGCTGGACGCGGGCCACGACCTCGACCGGGTGCTGCTCACCGACGACCTGGTGAGCGGCGACAACGTCTTCTTCGTGGCCACCGGCATCACCGACGGCGAGCTGCTGCGCGGCGTGCACTACAAGGCCGAGACGGCGACGACGAGTTCACTCGTCATGCGGTCCAAGAGCGGGACGATCCGAAGGATCGACTCCACCCACCGCCTGTCGAAGCTCCGCGCCTACTCCGCCATCGACTTCGACCGCGCGAGGTAAGTCGCATTCCTTGGCGCACGTTGCACTGCCAGGGGCGCGGGGAACTGCGCGAGAAGCCACCCACCCACGGAGGTCCGTCCCGCAGACGGAGCCGGACCTCCCCGAGGGGTGGGCTGCGCGCGCAGTTCCTCGCGCCCCCCGCTGGGTGCGACTAACCCGCCATCGGACGGGCCTGGCGGGTGGCTTCGCGGATTTCCGCGTCGCGGCGCCTGCGCCGGGCCAGCACCACGCGGCGCTCCGCCGCCGTCAACCCGCCCCACACGCCGTAGGGTTCGGGCATCATCAGGGCGTGCTCCCGGCACTCCAGCAGCACCGGGCACCGCGCGCACACCCGCTTCGCCTGCTCCTCCCGCGCCAGTCGCGCGGCCGTCGGCTCCTTGCTCGGCGCGAAGAACAGCCCCGCCTCGTCGCGGCGGCAGGCCGCGCCCGTGTGCCAGGGGTTGTCCTCCGAGGCTGCGCCGCCCGCCCCGCCGGGACCGCGCTGGACCGGGACGAGAGACGGCTTGGCGGCCGAACGGGCTTCGATCGGGTGAAGCACGGCGCACTCCTGACGACGGCGTGGAGAGGGCACGCGCTCGCTCTCGGCGAGACGATGTGAGGCGAGATCTACCCCGGCGCACACCGGTCCATGCACACAGCACACAATCCGATCGTCGGATCCGCCGCCCCCGCACGACCGTCAGCGCGGCGGCTGACTACTCCTCAAGTGCCTTGCGCAGCTTGGCCTTCAACTTGCTCGGCCGCCGGTGCCGGGCGGACACCCCGCCGAAGACCGCCGCACCCCGGACCACCACGACCGGCCCGTGGGGCTGGCTGCCCTCCTCCTGGCGGACGTCGAAACCGCCGAAGATGCCCGCCCCGCCGCCGCGCAGGGTGACGTGCTCGGGCACCTTGATGTCCACCCCGCCGAAGATCGCGGTGCAGTTGATGACGATCTCGTGCTGGTCGAAGGTCGCGTCCCGCAGGTCGATGTCCACGCCGCCGAAGATCGCGACGGCGGTGAAGCCGCGGCCGGTGCGGAAGCGCCCCTTGCGCTCCGCTCCGCCGAAGATCGCGACGAGCTTGTCGGAGACCGCCGGCGCGGAGTAGGTCCCGCTCGGGGCCGGCGCCGCGCCAGGAGCCTGCACGTCGGGCAGGTCCTTGGTGAGGGGGACCAGGTCGCCCATGGTCTTCGCGGCGTACACCGCCTCCAGCCGCTCGGCGTGCTCCTCGGCGTCCAGCCGGCCCTCGGCGAAGGCCTCGCGCAGCACGTCCGCCACGCGCTCGCGGTCGGCGTCCGAGGCACGCATCTCCAGGGCCGGATCGGCGTACGGCTTGGGCGAGTCGGCTCCGCCCTTGGCAAGCGGGTCGGGGAGCTTGGCGTCATCCACACCGTGATGCTACTCACCCGGCCGCCCGGCCCGACAGGCCCGCTCGTTAACCTGTAAGGCGCGCCGACGACGACGCTGGACCCGAAGGAAACGAAGGAACAGGCTGATGCCCGAGTTCGCCTACACCGACCTGCTGCCCCTGGGCAAGGACGAGACCGAGTACCGGTTGATCACCTCCGAGGGAGTCAGCACCTTCGAGGCGGGCGGGCGCACCTTCCTCAAGGTCGAGCCCGAGGCGCTGCGGCTGCTGGCCGCCGAGGCCATGCACGACATCTCGCACTACCTGCGCCCGGCCCACCTGGCCCAGCTGCGGCGGATCCTGGACGACCCGGAGGCCAGCCCGAACGACAAGTTCGTGGCGCTGGACCTGCTGAAGAACGCCAACATCGCGGCGGCCGGCGTGCTGCCGATGTGCCAGGACACCGGCACGGCCATCGTCATGGGCAAGCGCGGGCAGAACGTGCTCACCGAGGGCGGCGACGAGGAGGCCCTGTCGCGGGGCGTCTACGACGCGTACACCAAGCTGAACCTGCGCTACTCGCAGATGGCCCCGCTGACCATGTGGGACGAGAAGAACACCGGCTCCAACCTGCCGGCCCAGATCGAGCTGTACGCGACGGACGGCGACGCCTACAAGTTCCTGTTCATGGCCAAGGGCGGCGGCTCGGCCAACAAGTCCTTCCTGTTCCAGGAGACCAAGGCGGTCCTCAACGAGGACGCCATGATGAAGTTCCTGGAGCAGAAGATCCGCTCCCTGGGCACGGCCGCCTGCCCGCCGTACCACCTGGCCATCGTCGTCGGCGGCACCAGCGCCGAGTACGCGCTGAAGACGGCGAAGTACGCCTCCGCTCACTACCTGGACTCGCTGCCCACCGAGGGCTCGCCGACCGGGCACGGCTTCCGCGACGTCGAGCTGGAGCAGAAGGTTTTCGAGCTGACCCAGAAGCTGGGCATCGGCGCCCAGTTCGGCGGCAAGTACTTCTGCCACGACGTGCGCGTGGTCCGCCTGCCGCGCCACGGCGCGTCCTGCCCGGTGGCGATCGCGGTGTCCTGCTCCGCCGACCGCCAGGCGGTCGCGAAGATCACCGCCGAGGGCGTCTTCCTGGAGCAGCTCGAGCGCGACCCGGCCCGCTTCCTGCCGGACACCACGGACGAGCATCTCGCCGAGGGCGGGGACGTCGTGCGGATCGACCTCGACCAGCCGATGGAGCAGATCCTGGCCGAGCTGACCAAGCACCCGGTCAAGACCCGGCTGTCGCTGAGCGGCACGCTGGTGGTGGCCCGCGACATCGCCCACGCCAAGATCAAGGAGGTCCTGGACGCGGGCGGCGAGATGCCGCAGTACCTCAAGGACCACCCGGTCTACTACGCCGGCCCGGCCAAGACCCCCGAGGGCTACGCCTCCGGCTCCTTCGGCCCGACCACCGCGGGCCGGATGGACTCCTACGTGGACCGGTTCCAGGCCGCGGGCGGCTCGATGATCATGCTGGCCAAGGGCAACCGCTCCCAGCAGGTCACCGACGCCTGCGCCAAGCACGGCGGCTTCTACCTCGGCTCCATCGGCGGCCCGGCGGCCCGGCTGGCCCAGGACTGCATCAAGAAGGTCGAGGTCCTGGAGTACCCGGAGCTGGGCATGGAGGCCGTCTGGCGCATCGAGGTCGAGGACTTCCCGGCCTTCATCGTGGTCGACGACAAGGGCAACGACTTCTTCGCTTCGCCCGAACCGACGCCCACCTTCACGACCATCCAGGTCCGCGCGGGTGCCTAGGCCGAACCCGCACACCGACGGACGGAGTCCGGCGCAGCCGGTCGAAGCCTGAGAGGCCCCAAGGGCCGAGCAGGTTCGACCGGCAGTCGCAACGGCAGCCAAGGCAACGGCTTCTTCACGGATCCGGGCCCGGTCCAGCCGCTGGTCACCAACATCCCGGTGCGCGCCGGGAACTGACGCCGCCTCGGTGTGCGAGGGGAGGGTCCGGCAGACGGCCAGGCCCTCCCCTCGCGGCGTTTCGGCTGCGCGCGCCGACCGGGAACAGCGGAGGGGGTCGCGTAGCTTCACAGGACATGGACGACTTCCGGATTGAGCACGATTCGATGGGGGAGGTCCGGGTGCCCGCGCACGCCAAGTGGGGTGCGCAGACGCAGCGGGCCGTGGCGAACTTCCCGGTCTCCGGGCAGCGGCTGGAGCCCGCGCACATCGCGGCGCTCGCACGGATCAAGGGCGCCGCGGCGAAGGTCAACGCCGAGCTGGGGGTGCTGGACCCGGAGACCGCCGAGGCGATCCAGGCGTCGGCCGCCGAGGTCGCGGCCGGGCGGTGGGACGGCGAGTTCCCGATCGACGTGTTCCAGACCGGCTCCGGGACCTCCTCGAACATGAACGCCAACGAGGTCATCGCGAAGCTGGCGGGCGAGCGCCTCGGCCGGCCGGTGCACCCCAACGACCAGGTGAACGCGAGCCAGTCCTCGAACGACGTCTTCCCCAGCTCCATCCACATCGCGGCGACCGCGGCGGTCACCCACGACCTGATCCCCGCCCTGGAACACCTGGCCGCAGCGCTGGAGCGGAAGGCAGAGGAGTTCGCGACGGTGGTGAAGTCCGGCCGTACGCACCTGATGGACGCCACGCCGGTGACGCTGGGCCAGGAGTTCGGCGGCTACGCGGCGCAGGTGAGGTACGGGGTCGAGCGGCTGCGCGCGGTGCTCCCCCGGGTCGCCGAACTCCCGCTCGGTGGAACGGCGGTGGGCACGGGCATCAACACGCCGCCCGGCTTCTCGGCCGCCGTCATCGCGGAGGTGGCACGGGCCACCGGCCTGCCGCTGACCGAGGCGCGCAACCACTTCGAGGCCCAGGGCGCGCGCGACGGCCTGGTGGAGCTGAGCGGCCAGTTGCGCACCGTCGCGGTCGGCTTCACGAAGATCGCCAACGATCTGCGCTGGATGGGCTCCGGGCCGCGCACCGGCCTCGGCGAGATCAACCTGCCCGACCTGCAGCCGGGTTCGAGCATCATGCCCGGCAAGGTGAACCCGGTCATCCCCGAGGCGACGCTCCAGGTGGCGGCCCAGGTGATCGGCAACGACGCGACCGTCGCCACGGCCGGCGCGAGCGGCAACTTCGAGCTGAACGTCATGCTGCCGGTGATCGCCAGGAACCTGCTGGAGTCCGTGCGGCTGCTCGCCAACATCGCCCGTCTGCTGGCCGACCGGACGGTGGACGGGATCACGGCCAACGTCGAGCGCCTGCGGGAGTTCGCCGAGTCCTCGCCGTCCGTGGTGACCCCGCTGAACCGGTACCTGGGCTACGAGGAGGCGGCGCGCATCGCCAAGCAGGCCCTCGCCGAGAAGAAGACGATCCGTCAGGTCGTGATCGAACGCGGCCATGTGAAGGACGGTCATCTCACCGAGGAGCAGTTGGACGAGGCCCTGGACGTGCTGCGGATGACGCGCCCCTGAGAGCGGGGCTCCCAGGGGCGCGGTGCCGGCGGCGGTCCGGCGTCAGGGCGGTGTGTCGGGGCGGTGTGTCAGGGCAGTGCTAGCCGACGGCGAAGTCGTCGCCGTAGACGTTGCCCTGCGCGTACCAGCCGTGGAGGTAGACCGTCACCGTGCCGCTGGCGCCGGTGGTGAACGGCACCGTCAGCTTGGTCCAGGCGTTGCCCGTGGCCCAGGTGGAGGCCGTGGCCCCGCCGCTGACCCCGATGTAGGCGTAGGGGCCGTAGACCCACCCGGTCAGGGTGTAGCCGTGGTTCGGCGACAGCGTCAGCGTCTGGTCGCACTCTCCGGTCTGCGCCGAGGTCGGCGCGGCGAGCAGCGCGTGGCTGCCGCTGTGCACCGGCGAGGACGCGAGTCCGCCGCCCGGCTGGCAGGTCCACGGGCTCAGGCTTCCGCTCTCCAGGCCGCCGTTGACCAGCGCGCCGGAGCCCGTGGGCGAGCTGGACGGGGACGAGGACGGCGAGGAGGACGGCGAGGAGGAGGGCGAGGACGACGGCGACGAACTCGGCGAGGACGACGGGCTGCTGCTCGCCGAAGCCGAGGTCGTCGGGCTGCCGCTCGGCGCCGGGCAGGTGGCCGCCGAGCCGTTGGTGGCGTTGACCGTCGCGTTGAACAGGGTCGCCGCCGGGTCGAGGTCGTAGAGCGAGAACATCATCGTCCCGCCCAGGCCGTTGCAGTGCAGGTAGTCGGCCTTGGCCTGGATCGAGCGGGCGTTCTCCCCGGTCCAGAAGTTGGTGCCGTCGTAGAAGTACGAGGTCTGCGCGGCCGGGTCCCAGTACGTGTCGGCCGCGTTGTCGACGATCCCGGTCAGCTCCTTGTACATCTTGACGCCCGGCACGTTTCCCGACAGCGCCGCGCCCGCCGCCGGGCCGCTCGCCGTCTGGAAAAGGCCGTGGTTGCTGCCGGCCGCGACGCCGGTCCAGCCCCGGTAGTAGAACGGCACGCCCAGGTTCAGCTTCTTGGCCGGGAAGCCGCCCGGGATGCCGTACTGGCCGTCGCCGACCGTCCAGGCCCTGACGGCCTCGTCCACCGAGTACTTCGAGGTGCCGGGGGCGACCGGGGTCATCGGGTCGCCGGGGCCCGAGTAGATGGGCGCCTGGTGGTTGGTGGGGCCGGTGGCGTCCCAGGCTCCGTGCATGTCGTAGGACATCAGGTCGGCGAAGGTCAGGTACTGGCCGACCTTGTCCGTCTCGACGTTCTGGATCTTGTCCTGGCCGGCCGGGATCGCCGCGCTCAACGCGTAGGTCTTCCCGTCCGCCGCGCCCTGGGTGTCGAGCTCGCTGCGGAACTCGGCGAGCAGGGCGGTGAAGTTCTGCTTGTCGGCCGGGCTCGCGTGGTTGCCCAGGTGGCCGCCGCCGCCCGGGTACTCCCAGTCGATGTCGAAGCCGTCGAAGATGCCCTTGGCGGTGCCGGGGCCGCCGTAGCCGCCCTGGGAGGGCAGGTTGCCCTTGATGAACATGTCGATGCAGCTGGAGACCAGCTTCTTGCGCGAGGCGTCGGTCGCCGCCGCGTCGGAGAAGTACTTGCTGTAGGTCCAACCGCCCAGCGAGAGCAGGATCTTGAGGTTGGGGTACTTCTTCTTGAGCTCCTGCAACTGGTGGAAGTTGCCGACGATCGGCATGCCGTAGGCGTCCGAGGTGCCGTCCACGCTGATCGAGCTGTCGAAGGACTTCTGGTAGTCGGCGAAGGAGTCCTCCGCGCCGTCCCCCGCGTTCGGGTCGTTCTCGCCGCCCGGGTCGGGGTCGGTGGCCTTGGTGGCCTCGAAACAGGTCAGGTTGGTCGGGTCGATGTTCTCGAAGTCGTAGATCAGGTAGTCGAGTTTGCCCGCGAGCCCCTCGGTGTCCAGGGCCTTGGGGTAGAAGGCGTTCTGGTAGATGGACCACTGGTCGTAGTAGGCGACCTTGAGGCCGCCGCTGGTGGCCGGCGCACCGGTGGTGTTGCTCGCGGCCGTGGCTGCTCCGGCGCTGCCGAGCATCGAGGCGGTGATGCCGAGCACCGCGCCGGCCGCCGCCAGGGTGATTCCGAGCCGTCTGGAGCGTCGCAAGGGCCTGCCTCCGATCGGACGGGGATTTGCCTGTGTACCTGTCAGGTACAGGCTGTGTTCAGCAGGTTGGTCCGGACCATGTAGGGGGTCAAGGGTCTGGACCAATTTCCCCGGTAGACCAATTCGGGCCGCGACAAGGCCCTGGGCGACGCACGTCACCCAGGGCCTGCGGAGTTGCGGACGAACCGTCAGAAGGGCTCGAAGTCGGTCATGGCGGACGCCAGCCGCAGGTGCGGCGCGGCCTCGGCCGTGCGCCCCTGGCGCTCCAGGGTCCGCCCGAGCATCAGGTGCGCGTAGGACTCGACGGGGTCCCGCTCCAGGACCGCCCGCAGCTCCGCCTCGGCGCGGCTCAACTGGGCCGAGTGGTAGTAGGCGCGGGCCAGCAGCAGCCGGGCGGCGGTGCTGCCCGGCTCCTCTGCCACGAGCGGGGCGAGGATCAGGGCCGCGTCGCTGTAGGCCTTCGAGTCGAAGAACAGCTGCGCGCGGGCGTACTCCTCGGCGTGCGTGGTCTGGCTGGTCACGGTGCCTCCCTTCGGGACTGCGGGTTCGAAGCTCCGTCGGCCGCTGTAACTGAGGCGAGGCAGGGAACATTCCCTTGGGATTCGGGGCGGCGGGGGTTAGGCTCGATGCATGCTCATGCTCGTCTCCCGCCGTCACGTGGACCTGCTCCGCGTCACGAGCATGTCCTGTCGCACCGAGGACCGCTGACCGCCCTCCTCGTTCGTGCTCGACCTCCCAGGACCAGGGACACCCTTCATGTCTCAGCTCACTCCGCTCACCTCCACCCTTCCGGTGATCGACCTCGCCGACCTCGACCGGGACGCGCTCCACCGGGCCGCCCGCGACGTCGGCTTCTTCCAGCTCGTCGGACACGGCGTCACAGCCGAGGAGCAGACCCGGCTGCTGGCCACGGCCCGCGAGTTCTTCGCCCTGCCGGAGGCCGACCGGCACGCCGTCGACAACCTCAACTCGCCCCACTTCCGCGGCTACACGCGGATCGGCAACGAGCAGACCCAGGGCCGCCGCGACTGGCGCGACCAGCTCGACATCAGCAACGAACTGCCCGCGCACGTGCCGGGCCCCGGCGAGCCTCCGTACTGGTGGCTCGAAGGCCCGAACCAGTGGCCGCCCGCGCTGCCCGCCCTGCGGGAGGTCTCCCTGGAGTGGATGGACCGGCTGAGTGCGGTCGCCCACCGGCTGCTGCACGAGCTGCTCGCCGCCATCGGCGGCCCCGCGGACTTCTACGACGATGCCTTCTCCGGCAACCCCCGCAACCACCTCAAGCTGATCCGCTACCCGGGACGCGCCCCCCAGGGCGACGACCAGGGCGTCGGCGTGCACAAGGACTACGGCTTCCTCACGCTCCTGCTGACCGACGAGGTGCCCGGGCTGCAGGTGGAGTCGCCGGACGGCAGCGGCTACATCGACGTGCCCTACCTCCCCGGCGCGTTCGTGGTGAACCTCGGCGAACTGCTGGAGGTGGCGACCAACGGCTACCTCAAGGCGACGAACCACCGGGTCGTCTCCCCGCCAGGGGCGCGTGAGCGCTTCTCCGCGCCGTTCTTCTACAACCCACGCCTGGACGCGCGGATCGCGCCCCTCCCCTTCCCGGGCGCGGCCGACGCGAAGGGCGTGACGCAGGACCCGGACAACCCCCTCTTCGACGAGTTCGGCTGGAACGAGCTCAAGGGCTGGGCCCGCGCCCACCCCGAGGTCGTGCGGAAGCACCACCCGGAGCTGGCCCTGCCCCGGTCGTGAGGACGCCCGTGGACGGCCCCCCCCAGGGGGGGG
>NZ_JBHSQJ010000071.1:17326-28073 GCF_042658505.1 Streptacidiphilus monticola
GGTGGGGCGTCCACGCGTTCCTGACGGCGCGTTACCGTGGTGCCCGATGCGTGGCAGCGACGCCGGCGCGAAACCCCTCCCACCTCGCAACGGAGTCCGCATGCCTGTCGCCCTGCTCGCGCTCGCCCTGACCGCGTTCGCCATCGGCACCACCGAGTTCGCGGCGATGGGACTGCTGCCGCAGATCGCCGACAGCCTGCACGTCTCCATCCCGCAGGCGGGCTGGCTGATCTCCGCCTACGCCATCGGCGTGGTCCTCGGCGCACCGCTGCTCACCGCGGCGGCGACACGGCTCCCCCGGAAGACGACCCTGGTGGCGCTCGCGGGCCTGTTCACCGTCGGCAACCTGCTCTGCGCGCTCGCGCCGAACTTCTGGTCGCTGGCCGCCGCCCGGCTGGTCACCGGACTGCCGCACGGCGCCTTCTTCGGTGCGGGCGCCGTGGCCGCGGCCGAGCTGGCCGCGCCGCACCTGCGGGCCCGGGCGCTGTCGGTGATGTTCGCCGGGCTGACCGTGGCCAACATCGTCGGCGTCCCCGCCGCCACGCTGCTCGGCCAGGACCTCGGCTGGCGCGTCACCATGCTGGTCGTGGTGGCGATCGGCGGCTTGGGCACGCTGGCCATCGCCCGCCTGGTGCCGCATCTCCCCAAGCCCGAACAGGCAAGCCTGCGGCGGGAGTTGGGCACCTTCCGGAGCGGCCAGCTGTGGCTGGCGCTGACCACGGTGATCCTCGGCTGCGGCGGCTTCTTCGCCTGCTACAGCTACATCGCGCCGCTGCTCACCCACGTCTCCGGCTTCGCCCCGGGCTCGGTGACGCTCGTACTGGCGCTGTTCGGGGTCGGCATGACGCTCGGCAACGCGCTCGGCGGCTGGGCCGCGGACCGGGCGCTGCGCCCCGCGGTCTGCGGGAGCTTCCTGCTGCTGGGCCTGACCCTGGCCGCCTTTGCGTTCACCGCCCGGGCCGAGTGGTCGGCCGCGCTGACGGTGGTCCTCGTCGGCTGCTTCGGCTTCGCGGCCGTCCCGGCCCTGCAGACGCTGGTGATGCGGAAGGCGCACAGCGCGCCGACGCTGGCGTCGGCCACCGTGCAGGGCGCGTTCAACCTGGCCAACGCGCAGGGCGCCTACTTCGGCGGCCTCGCCCTGGCCGCGGGCCTCGGCTGGACCTCCCCGCTGCTGGTCGGCGCGGCCCTGGCCGGTCTGGGCCTGGTCATCTCCGGCACCGCGTGGGCCGTGGACCGGGACGAGCGCCCGAGCCGCACGGTGAGCAGCAGCGGCGCGGCCGGGGCCGTCGCGGCGGCTGCGGACCAGGACGCGGGCATCGGCCGCTGAGGGCAGGTCAGTTCCCTGCCGCAACAGGCGTGTTCGGTGCGGTGCCGGGACCGGGGAACCGGCCTACGCTGGGGCCGAGGAGGCCGAGTCCCATGCCGAACCGATCCATCACTCCCGCCCGCTCCGTCCTGCCCTTCCGGTCGCTGCGGTCCTTCCGCCCCTGGCCGACGGTCGGCGCGCTGACCGCGTGCGCCGCGCTCGTGCTGACCTCCGGCGCCGTCGCCGCGCCCGAGGCGGCCCCTACTCCGGCTCCGGCGGCGGCTGCGGCCGCCACCACGTGCACCAACGCGAGCAGGCTGGCGACCTGGTCGAACACTCGGCTGGCCATGCTGACGATCGCCGTCCCGGTGTCCGAGACCTCGCCGGGCCAGGTCACCACCGAGGTGGCCCAGGGTGCGGGCGGCGTGCTGCTGTTCGGCTCGACGGCCCCCACGAACCTGGGTTCCCAGCTCGCCGCGCTGCGCGGCCATGTGCCCGGCCACCTGGGCCTGTTGGTGATGACCGACGAGGAGGGCGGCGGCATCCAGCGGATGGCCAACCTCGTCGGCTCGCTGCCGTGGGCCCGGACCATGGGCACCAACTGGACGCCTGCCCAGATCCAGTCCGCCGTGCACGCCGTCGCGGTCAGGATGGCGGCGGCCGGGGTGAACATGGACCTCGCCCCGGTGGCCGACGTGGACGGCCGCAACGTCCTGCCGAGCGCGAGCAACCCCGACGGCGTGCGGTCCTTCAGCGGCAGCACGGCCACCGTGTCCCGGGACACGGTGGCGTACCTGAACGGGCTGCGCAGCGGCGGTGTGATCCCCGTGGTCAAGCACTTCCCCGGCCTGGGCTACGCCAGCTACAACACCGACGACGGACCGGCGCACACGCTCCCCTGGTCGACGGAGCAGACGGTCGCGATCCCGCCGTTCAAGGCCGCGATCGCGGCGGGCGCGCCGGCGGTGATGACGTCGAACGCGAGCGTGCCTGGCCTCGCGACGAACCCGGGCAGCATCTCGCCCACGCTGATCTCCTACGAACTGCGCGGGAAGCTGGGCTTCCACGGCCTGGTCCTGACGGACTCGCTGACGGCGCGGGCGATTTCCGCCGCGGGCTGGAGCGTGCCCGGAGCGGCGGTCCAGGCCCTGCGCAGCGGGGCGGACATGGTGCTGTTCGGACTCGTGTCCAACGTCCAGGCCGAGACGAACGCGATCGCGTCGCGGATCACGTCTGCGGTGGCCTCCGGCCAGCTGTCGCGCTCCCGCCTGATCGACGCCGCGGGCCACATCCTCGCCGCCCGCCATGTGAACCTCTGCAGCGCGTAAGCCCCCGCGAGGGGCGCGAGGCCCCCTTCGTTCGGGCGGGAGCGCCCCGCGCACCCAGGCCACGGGGGCGAGGCGAGTGCGGCCACGCGGCGGAGCGCACGCGTCCACAGCCACGCGCCGTTCTGGGGCGGCCGCGCCGCCTCAGCCGTGGGCCAGTCGGGCTTCGAACCCGTCGAGCAGGGCTCGCAGGCCGAACTCGAAGCTCGCGTCGGGCGCGGCCGCGTAGTCCGCGGCGGGGGAGTCCAGGCGGGCGCGCAGCCTGGGGAACCCGTCGGCGATGGCGGCCGCCTGGGCCGCCGCCTCCGCCTGCTGGCGCTCCGCCTCCTCCCCGCCCCGGGCCACCCTGCGGTTGAGCGCGACCCGCGCCGCCGCGCCGAGGGCGCTGCCGAGGACGTAGACGAACACCGAGGCGGCGGCCCGGTCCGCGTCGGCCGGGGCGAACCCGGCCTTCTCGTAGACGGCCAGGCTGCGGTCGTCGAGGCGGGACTTGCCCGGACCGTAGAGGAAGTGGGCCCCGAAGGCCTGGCCGAGCCAGGGGTGCCGCTGGAGCATGGCGTACATGCCCGAGGCCGTCTCGGTGGCGGCCGCGCGCCAGTCGGTGGTGTCGAGGTCGGGAACGGCGACCTCCGTCCAGACCGCGTCCGCGGCCAGCCGGACCAGCTCGTCCTTGGTCCTGATGTGCCAGTAGATCGCTGTGGCAGCCGAGTTGAGCCGTCGGCCGAGGCTGCGCATGTTGAGGCCGTCCAGCCCCTCCTCGTCGAGCAGGTCGATGGCGGCGCGGACGATCTGGTCGCGGGTCAGCGTGCTCCTGGGCATGGACGGCAGCCTAGCCCACCTACTTGCACAAAGTTCAAGAGCGGCCCTACGCTTCACTTGTACTTAGTTCAAGTGCGTGGGCCATCAAGGGGGAAACCATGTCCCAGCACCATCCGCACCAGTCCGAGCTGTCCGCGTTCGTCGCCGCCGCGGCAGCGGAATTCGGCGTCCCGGGCGTCTGCGTCGGCATCCTGAGCAAGGGTCAGGAGCAATACGCCGCACACGGCGTGACCTCCGCCACCCACCCGCAGCCGGTGGACGAGCACACCCTGTTCCACATCGCGTCGGTGACCAAGACCTTCACCGCGACCGCGCTGATGCGCCTGGCCGCCGACGGCCTGGTCGACCTCGACGCGCCGGTGCGCCGCTACGTCCCGGAGCTGCGGCTGGCGGACGCGTCGGCCGCGGCCTCGATCACCGTGCGCCAACTCCTCAACCACACCTCGGGGTTGGACTGGAACCTGGTGGGCGGCGAGGAAGGCGACGGCTCGCTCGCCGCCTTCGTCGCCCAGCTGCACCGGCTCGACCTGGTGGCCGCACCCGGCAGCCGCGCGTCCTACAGCCAGGCGGGTTACAACCTCGCCGGGCTGGTCGTCGAGCGGGTGACCGGGCTCCCCTACGAGCAGGCCGTCGCCCGACTCGTCCTGGAGCCCGCCGGGTTGGCGGACACCGTGTTCGACCTGGACGAGGTCGTGCTGCGCCGCTTCGCGCTCGGCCACAACCGGGGCGAGGACGGCGAGTTGCGCCCGGCACTGCCGTGGAAGGGCCGCCCGGCCGGATCCCGGGGCAACAACCCGGGTGGCGGGGCCGCCTCCTGTGCGAGCGACCTGTTGCGCTGGGCCCGCTTCCACCTGGGCGGGAACGCGGGCGCGGGCGTACTGCCCGCCCGCGACGTGCGGCGCATGCAGCAGCCGACCGTGGCGCTGCGGGCCAGCGCCCTCGGCGACGCCCTGGGCATCTGCTGGTTCCTGCGCGACGTCGGCGGGGTGGCCACCATCGGCCACGGCGGCTCGGGCAACGGCCAGTTCGCCGAACTGCTGATCGCGCCCGAGCACGACTTCGCGGTGGTCTCCCTGGCCAACTCCGGCCCCGCAGGCCACCAGTTCAACCAGGCCGTGCTGCGCTGGGCGTTGGCGCACCACCTCGGCGCGGTCGAGCAGGAGCCCGCCCCGCTGCCGTACGACGAGCCCCGCGCCCGGGAGGTCGCCGGCCGCTACGCCATCGACGCCCTCGACCTCGACATCGCCGCCGACGGGGAGCGGCTCACCCTGGCGGTCCGCATCAAGCGCGAGATCCGCGCCGCCTCCGCTGCCGGGATGCCCGCGGACCACCCCGCGGCCGCCTTCGGCTTCCTGCCCGGCGACGGCGACGAGTACGTCATCACCGAGGGCGGCCTGAAGGGGCAGCGCGGCTTCTTCACCCGGGACGCCGACGGCGCGGTCGTCGGCGTGGACCTGGCCGGGCGCCTCTTCCCCCGCGCCGCCGCTTCGGCCTGATGTCCCGTCAGCCCTGAAGCCGGACGAGGACGGCCCGCATGGCCTCCCCGACGACCGCCCGGACCTCGTCCGTCGACTCGGTCATGTCGAAGGCGTGGCCGCCGTTCGGGGCGTCCACGATCTCGACGGCCGCCTTGGCCTGCTCCGCCGCCGCGAGGAAGGCGGCGACGGTCTCCGCCACCTGGGGTGCCTCCCGTCCCGCGCGGACCAGCACCAGCGGCGGGGCGTCGGCACCGGCCGCCGCGATCGCGGCGGCCGGACGCAGCCGGGGGTCGACCGCGAACCAGCCCGGCAGCGGGGCCAGGACGGGGTAGCTCAGCGCCACGCAGCGCAGCCAGTCCGGGTGCTCGGCTATCCCGTCGGTGCTCAGCAGGCCGCCCGCGGAGAAGAACCAGAGGGCGATGCGGTCCGGGTCCACCTGCGGTTCTGCGCGCAGGACCGCCACGGCCTCGGCGACGTCGAGCGCCGCCCGGCCGTAGTCGGCCAGGGTGTGCAGGCCGTGGTCGACCACCGCGCCGACCACCCCCTGCGCGGCGGCGAGGCGGGCGTAGCCCTGGTAGAAGGGGACGTCCCGCGGGGTGGGCACGCGGTCCGCGGGCACCGGCCCGCCGTGGACGAAGAGCACGGCGGGGCGTGGCTCCCCTCCCGACTGCGGCAGGTGCAGGTCCAGCCGTCCGCGCCGGACCCGGGGCGCCTCGGGGACCTGGAGCGGGAACGGACAGAGGTAGCCGGGGGCGTCGTCGGGCAGGGTGAGCCGCCGGCCCCCGCCGGCCGCAGCTCGGAGCAGCGCCTCGGCCAGCTCCTCCGGACCGGACAGCATCGGCCAATGGCCGGTGGGCAGTTCGAGGAAGCCGACCCGCGGGTCGGCCAGTCGGCGCAGGTGCGGCGGCCCCACCCGGACCAGCTCCTGGACGGCGTCGACGGTCAGCAGCCCGCCGGTGGTGCAGAGCACGCCGCTGGTCGGGATCGCGTCGACAGCGCCGCTCAGGCGCAGCGGCCGGGTCAGCGTCCGGCGCGGCTGCGGCAGCGAGGCGCGGCTGAGCCGCTCCAGCTGAGCGGCCGTCAGCCCGGCGGTGCTGCCCCAGCGCTGCCACTCCTCCGGCTCCGGGACCGGGACGGGCGTGAGGTCCGCCTCGTCCGCACCGGCCAGGCGGCGGTGCACGTCCGGGTCCGGCACGAGTGCGAGCGGCAGATCCCCGTCCTGCGGCAGCCCGGCGTCCAGGTAGACGATGCGGGCGATCCGGTCCACGCGCCGGTCCGCCGCCCCGAGGACCGGGTGGATGCCGTAGTCGTGCCCGACGAGGACCAGGTCCCCGGCCGCTGCGACGGAGTCCACCGCCCGGAGCACGTCCTGGACGTGCGTCTCCAGGTCACTGCCCGGGTCCCGGTCCAGCGTCACCGGATGCGCCTCCGCCCCCGCGGCGCGCAGCCGTTCCGCCACCGCCTGCCACACCTCACCGCCGGTGAACGGACCGGACACGAGTACGAACGCAGTCATCGCTGCCTCCTGACTGATCGACAGTGCCGGTACCGTAGGAACTCCCCCAGCGGGAGGTTCAAGTCGTGGTCCGTGACGACACCCTGAGCATCGGCGAACTGGCCCGGCAGGCCGGGGTCACCGTCAAGACCGTCCGCTTCTACTCCGACCAGGGGCTGCTCCCCGAGGCCGCCCGGAGCGGCGGCGGGCACCGCCGCTACCCGCCCGAGGCGCTGGCGCGGCTGCGCCGGATCCGCTCGCTGCGCGCGCTGGACGTCCCGGTGCCGGAGGTGGGGCGGGCCCTGGACCGGGACGATGCCCTGGAGACGGTCGTGGCACGGCAGTTGGGCGAGCTGGGCACCCGGCTCGCGGCCCTGCGCTGGCGCGAGGCCGCGCTGCGGCTGCTGCACGAGAGCCCGCCCGAGGAGTTGACGGAGCGTCTGGAACTGGTCGGCGCCGTGTCCGTCCCCCCGAGCACCGCCGCGCTCGCCGCCTACTGGCGGCGGCTGCTGCCGCCCCGGCTGTCCGCCCGCCTGCGTGCCTCCGTGGTGGACGCCGCGGTGCCGCAGCCGCCTGCGGATCCCAGCCCCGCGCAGGTCCTCGCCTTCGCCCGGCTGCACGCGCTCGCCGCCAGGGCCACCGACACCTGTCTGGCGTCGCACCGCCCTCCCGCCGACCTGCGGGCGGACGTCCTCTACGACGGCCTGCGCGAGGCGTACGCCCTGGCGGCAGCGGACTTGACCGCCGGACGCGCTCCCGGCCCGGGGCCCGCGCTCGACTGCTACGTCGCCGCCTACGCCGGGGCGACCGGCCGGCGCGACTCCCCCGACTTCCGCCGGGCGCTGCCCGCGCAACTGGCGGCGGCCGACCACCCGGTGATGGCCCGCTACTGGTCGCTCGCCGCCGCCGTGGCGGGCCCCGGCGCCGACCCGACCCTGGGCGCCGCCGAGGACTGGCTCCGGTCCGGACTCGACGTCAGCGCGTGACCCTCCTGATCGCTGGACCGAAGCCACCGTGCGGCACGTTCAGCGCACGCGCCCCCGCGACTTGAGCGGGGTCGGCGGCACCGGCGGCGCGGGGATGGGGGCGCCGTCGAAGCCGCGCACCCGGCCGAAGCGGTCGCCGCCCATCCAGTCCTCCCGGGCCTGGCGGATCTCCGCGTCGGTGCGGGCCACGAAGTTCCACCACATGACCAGCTTCTCCTCGAAGGGCTCCCCGCCGAGCAGCAGCACGCTGCCGCCGCCCTCCGCCCGCAGTGCCAACTCCCGCCTGCCGCAGCCGAGGTAGAGCATGGCGCCGGGCTCGACCGGCACCGCGCCGTCGACCACGACCGTGCCCTTCATGCCGAGCACGGCGTACTCGAAGTCCGGCTCCACCGGCAGCCGCGCGTCGGCTCCCGGAGTGAGCGTCAGGTCAGCGCCGACGATCGGGGTGAAGGTGCGGCCCGGCGAGCGCGCCCCGTCCACCTCGCCCAGGATCACTCGGGCGTTGACCCCCTGGCCGACCGCCTCCGGCAGATCGGGGTGGTGCTCGAACGCGGGCTCGGCCTGCCGGTCCCCGTCGGGCAGGGCCACCCACAGCTGGGCTCCGTGCAGCCACCTGCCGTGCTGCTTCGGGGACTGCTCCGAGTGCGAGATGCCGCGCCCGGCCGTCATCAGGCCCAGCTCGCGCGGACGCACGGTGGCCAGGCTGCCGAGGCTGTCCCGGTGCTCGACCAGGCCGTCGTGCAGCCAGCTGACCGTCTGCAGCCCGATGTGCGGGTGCGGGGCCACCTGCATCCCGGGCTCCCGCTCGATGTCGTCGGGCCCGTAGTGGTCGACGAAGCACCAGGCGCCGACCATGCGGCGGCCCAGGTTCGGCAGCAGCCGCCGCACCACCGTGCTCTCCCCCAGTGGCACCACCTTGCCGGTCAGCAACTCCCGCACCGGCTGGGCGGAGACCTCCTCCCGGCCCCCGCACAGTGTCGGCTCCGGCTTCAGATCCAGGTTGCTCATCTCGCGCCCTTCCTCGCTCCCGGCTGGTACCGCCCGGCCGCCGCTGCCCGCCGCCATCTCCCCTTCGGCAGCGGATGCCTGACGTCACGACAGTAGCCGCACCGGCAGCGGCCGCAACGCCTCTCTGAGGTCCTGTGCGAAACGCCGGTACTCCTCCGTCCGCGCGCTGCCGGGCCGGTGCGTGAGACCGATCCGCCGACCGGGCGCGGGGGCGGCGAAGCGGGTGGCCGCGAGCCGGTCGGAGCGCGAGGTCTCGACGTCCAGCGCGGTGGCCGGAAGCAGCGTCACGCCGAGGCCGCCGGCGACGAGTTGGACCAGCGTGGACAGCCCGGCCGCCCGGGTCGCGCCGGGCTCCGCGCCGACCTCCCGGCACAGGTCCAGCGCCTGGTCGCGCAGGCAGTGGCCCTCTTCGAGCAGCAGCACGTCCAGGTCGAGCAGCACGTCCCGGGGGACGTCCGCCCGGCCCGCGAGCGGGTGGTCGGGCGGGGTGACCAGCACGAAGTCCTCCTCGAAGAGGGGGATGTCGGCCATGCCGGCACCGGCGGGCAGCGCGAGCAGCAGCAGGTCGAGCCGCCCGGTGGCCAGGCCGTCCAGCAGCTGGTGCGTGCGCTCCTCGTGCACGTGCAGGTCCAGGTCCGGGTACCGCCCGCGGGCCAGGTTGAGCACGGTGGGCAGCAGGTAGGGCGCGACGGTCGGGATCACCCCGAGGTGCAGCGGCCCGGTGAACGGCCGCCGGGCCGCTTCGACCTCCTCGGTCAGCGCCTGCATGCCGCCGAGCACCCGGCGGGCATGGGCGGCGACGCGCTCGCCGAGCGGCGTGATGATCACCTTGCGGGTGGTCCGCTCGACCAGCTGCGCGTCCAGCGCCTCCTCCAGCGCCGCGACCGCACCGGACAGCGCGGGCTGGCTCATGTGCAGCGCGGCGGCGGCGTCCCGGAAGTGCCGGTGTTCGACGAGGGCGACGTAGGCACGCAGCTGGGCGAAGGTGGGGGTGCGGGTCTTACTGATAACTTCCTCCGATCAATGATCACCAGTGTAGCTATTTCCCTGATCAGTGCACTCCGTGTCACGGTGGGGAGCGGTGCCGGGTTGCGGAACCATACGCAACCGGGCAAATCCCTCACCCAGCGCCAAGGAGTTACCGCACGTGCTCACCATCGGTGACAAGTTCCCGGAGTTCGAACTCAACGCCTGCGTCTCGCTGGAGCCCGGCCAGGAGTTCGAGGCCATCAACCACAAGTCCTACGAGGGCAAGTGGCGCGTGGTCTTCTTCTGGCCGATGGACTTCACCTTCGTCTGCCCGACCGAGATCGCGGCGTTCGGCAAGCTGAACGAGGAGTTCGCCGACCGCGACGCCCAGATCCTCGGCGTCTCCGGCGACTCGGAGTACGTCCACCACGCGTGGCGCAAGGACCACAAGGACCTGCGCGACCTGCCCTTCCCGATGCTGGCCGACATCAAGCACGAGCTGATGCGCGACTGCGGCGTCGAGAACGCGGACGGCACCGCCCAGCGCGCCGTCTTCATCGTGGACCCGAACAACGAGATCCAGTTCGTCATGGTCACCGCCGGCTCCGTCGGCCGTAACCCCAAGGAGGTCCTGCGGGTGCTGGACGCCCTGCAGACCGACGAGCTGTGCCCCTGCAACTGGAACAAGGGCGAGCAGACCCTGGACCCGGTCGCCCTGCTCTCGGGCGAGTGACGCCATGGCCCTCGACGAACTGAAGGCCGCGCTGCCGGAGTACGCGAAGGACCTCAAGCTCAACCTGGGCTCGGTGATCGGCAACGCCGACCTGCCCGAGCAGCAGCTCTGGGGCACGGTGCTGGCCTGCGCGATCGCCTCGCGCAGCGAGCGGGTGCTGGCCGAGCTGGAGCCCGAGGCCAAGGCCAACCTGAAGCCCGAGGCCTACCAGGCCGCGAAGGCGGCTGCCGCCGTCATGGCGATGAACAACGTCTACTACCGGACGCTGCACCTGCTCTCCGACAAGGAGTACGGGACGATGCGGGCCGGCCTGCGGATGAACGTCATCGGCAACCCCGGTGTGGAGAAGGTCGACTTCGAGCTCTGGTGCCTGGCCGTCTCGGCGATCAACGGCTGCGGCCAGTGCCTGGACTCCCACGAGCAGGTGCTGCGCAAGGCGGGCGTGGAGCGCGAGACGATCCAGGCCGCGGTGAAGATCGCCGCCGTCGTCCAGGCCGTGGGCGTCACCTTGGAAGCGGAAGGCCGCCTGGCCTGAGGCGCGAAGCCCCTCCAGGGGCGCGGGGATCTCCCGCCCTTCGGGCCGGAGGTGCCCCCCCACCGCGACCAGCCCACCACCCACGGAGGTCCG
>NZ_JBHSQJ010000071.1:28111-74714 GCF_042658505.1 Streptacidiphilus monticola
GGGCTGGTCGCGCGGTCCCCGCGCCCTAAAGGGCGTCCGACTGTGCTGCCGAGAGTGCGGCTCTCACGTCGTCGTCGACATGCTGACGGGCCCTCAGGTAGCCGACCACCGTGTTGGTCACGGCCACCAGCGGAACCGCGACGACGGCGCCGCCGATGCCGCCGATGATGGACCCCGAGGTCACCGCGAGGATCACCGCCAGCGGGTGGATCCGCACCGCCCGGCCCAGGATCAGGGGTTGGAGCAGGTGGCCTTCGATCTGCTGGACGCCCAGCAGCACGGCCAGCACCAGGGCCGCCGTCACGATCCCGTGCGTCACCAGGCCGACCAGCACCGCGATCGTTCCGGTGACCAGCGCGCCGACCAGGGGGACGAAGGCGCCCAGGAAGATCAGCACGGAGATCGGCACCGCCAGCGGCACTCCCAGCAGCCAGATGCCGATCCCGATCGACACCGAGTCGATGAAGGCGACCAGCACCGTCCCCCGCACGTACGCGGTCAGCGTCGTCCACGCGCGGGGGCCCGCGCCGGCGAGGGCCATGCGGGAGCGGACCGGGAACAGCCGCAGCACCCAGTTCCAGATCTTCCGGCCGTCGTAGAGCAGGAAGTACGTGCAGAACGCGGTCAGGAACACCCCGGTCACGATCTCCACCACAATGCCCACGGTGCTGAAGCCGAAGGACGTGATCTGGTCGCTGTTGGTGCCCACCGCCCGCTGCAACTGGTTGGCGAACTGGTTGATCTGCTTGTCCGTCAGATGCATAGGGCCATGCGTCAGCCAGTTCCGGATCTGGGTGATGCCGTCCTGGATGTGGCTGGTGACCTGGTCCAGGTTGGTGCTGACCTGCCAGTAGACGAACCAGCCGACCAGCCCGATCCCGATGATGCCGCCGAGGAACGTCAGTATCGTCGCCAGCGCGCGCGGCACGCCCTTGGAGCGCAGCCAGGCGACGGTGGGCTGGAGCAGCGCGCTGATCAGCAGCGCGGCCACGAAGGCCAGCGCCACGATGCGGAGCTTGTCCACCACGCGGAGCAGCACGTAGATCGCGACGCCGACCAGCAGCAGTCGCCAGATGGCCTCCGCGGCCACCCGCAGCGTCCACGGGACCACCTCGGCGGGATGGTCCGGGCGGGCCGGATACGGATCCACCGGCCGGGGCGCGTGCGGCACCGCGGCCGCCGACGCCGGCACCTCCCGATCCAACTCCGCCGCCTCCTCGCGCTGCACCAGCTCCGAGCGCTGCACGCGTTGGGACAGCCGCCTGAACACCACCGAACGCCCCTTCCGGCCGAACCGACGCCACGAACGCTACCCGGTCCGCGGACCGGCCCCCTTCGGCCTGATCCGACATTTCACAGCTTTTCGGTTTAGCGTCCTGAGCAGCGGGGGACGACTACCGGCGAGACCGTCCCGCACACGCGGTCTCATCCGTGGGAGAAGTGACCGAAGCCCCCGATCGGACAGGGATCGGGGGCTTCACCACGTCCAGGGGACGCGAGGGCCTAGTACCAGTTGTGGGCCTGCCAGAAGGACCACGCGCCGCACGGGCTGCCGTAGCGGGAGTTCATGTAGTTCAGGCCCCACTTGATCTGCGTGGCCGGGTTGGTCCGCCAGTCGGCGCCGACCGAGGCCATCTTGGAACCGGGCAGCGCCTGCACCAGGCCGTAGGCCCCGGACGCGGCGTTCTCCGCGGTGTAGTTCCAGCCGCTCTCGCGGGTGACGATGTTCGAGAAGCAGACGTACTGCGTCTCGCTTCCTATGATCGACAGCGCCATCGCCTGGACGCTGCCCTTGGTGTACGCCTTGGCGAGCGTGGCGCGGGAAGCGGCACGCGCGGCGGCCTGCTGCTGGGCGCGGGCCTCGGCGGCGGCCTTGGCCTTGGCGGCGTTCGCGGCCTTGATCCGGGCGGCCTCTGCGGCGGCCTTCTGCGCGGCGGCCTGGGCAGCGGACTGCTGCGCGTCGGCCTGTGCGCTGATGTGGTCGCTGACCGTCTGGGCCTGCTGCCCCGAGGAGATGTCGGCCAGCAGGGTCGTCGACCCCGCGGCGTCGACCACCTGGGTCGGCTGCTGCTCGCCCGACGCGACGCCGACCACGGCGCCGACAGCGGTGACGGCGGTGGCGGAGGCCACGGCCATGCCCCGAACCGAGATCCGGCTCACACGGAATCCTTCCAGCGTCGCCCGCATGGTGACCTCGCGTGCGAACCACGCCCCTGGCACTGGCCTCCTGTCGCACGGTCACGGAGGCGCTGGCCCGCGCGGACCGCCGAGACGGACCACGTGTGGATCGGGCGGCGCGCGCCCCGATGGGGCTGGGACGGCACGCGGGGCCTGACAAATCCCACACGATGCCGCACGGCGCTTCCCGCGCGCAATCTCCTCCCCCGTGTCGAACGTCACACCCTTCCGGGCGATCCGGATCTGACGATACGCCAGCAGATGATCTAACAGACCGTTACCATCCCGGCCCCCTTTGGGGCGTAGCCCCAGGGGCGCGAGGATCCCCCACCCTCCCCCAGCCTTCGGCCGGGGGTGCCCCCACGGCGGGAGGCCCACCGCGAGTACACCCCACCCGCGGTGGTTCGTCCCGCACACGGGTCCGGACCTCCCCGAGTGGTGGGCTGGTCGCGGTGGGGGCACCCCCGGCCGAAGGCTGGGGGAGGGGGGATCCTCGCGCCCCCAAGGGGCTACAGGTCGAGCATCTCGGTGACCAGGGCGGCGATGGGGCTGCGCTCGGAGCGGGAGAGGGTCACATGGGCGAAGAGGGGGTGGCCCTTCAGCTTCTCGACGACGGCGACCACGCCGTCGTACCGCCCCACCCGGAGGTTGTCCCGCTGGGCGATGTCGTGGGTCAGCACGACCCTCGACCCCTGGCCGATCCGGGAGAGGACCGTCAACAGGACGTTCCGCTCCAGGGACTGGGCCTCGTCCACGATCACGAAGGCGTCGTGCAGCGAGCGCCCGCGGATGTGGGTGAGCGGCAGCACCTCCAGCATCCCGCGGGAGAGCACCTCCTCGATCACGTCGGGCGTCGTCACCGCCGAGAGCGTGTCGAAGACCGCCTGGGCCCACGGGCCCATCTTCTCGGCCTCGCTACCGGGGAGGTAGCCCAACTCCTGGCCGCCGACCGCGTACAGGGGCCGGAAGACCATCACCTTCCGGTGCTGGCGGCGCTCCAGCACCGCCTCCAGGCCGGCGCACAGGGCCAGCGCCGACTTGCCGGTGCCGGCCCGGCCGCCGAGGGAGACGATGCCGACGTCCGGGTCCAGCAGCAGGTCCAGGGCGACGCGCTGCTCGGCGCTGCGGCCGTGCAGGCCGAAGGCCTCGCGGTCGCCGCGGACCAGCCGCACCCGGCCGTCCGACGTCACCCGGCCGAGCGCGCGGCCGCGCTCGGAGGTGAGCACCAGGCCGGTGTGGACCGGGAGTTCGGCGGCGTCCGCGATGTCCACCGTGTCGTTGGCGAACAGGGCGTCAACTTGCTCCGCGGACACGGCCAGTTCGGACATACCGGTCCAGCCGGAGGTGATCGCCAGCTCGGCCCGGTACTCCTCGGCCAGCAGACCGACGGAGCTGGCCTTGACGCGCATCGGCAGGTCCTTGGAGACCACCGTGACGTCGAAGCCCTCCGCCTGGAGGTTGCGCGCGACCGCGAGGATGCGGCTGTCGGCGTCGCCCAGCCGGTAGCCGGCGGGGAGTACGGAGGGGTCGGTGTGGTTCAGCTCGACCCGCAGGGTCCCGCCCAGGTCGCCCACGGGGATGGGCGCGTCGAGGCGGCCGTACCGGACCCGGTAGTCGTCCAGCAGGCGCAGCGCCTGCCGGGCGAAGTAGCCGAGTTCGGGGTGGTGCCGCTTGGCCTCCAGTTCCGTCACGACGACGACGGGCAGCACGACCTCGTGCTCCTCGAACCTCGTCATCGCGATGGGGTCGGCCAACAGGACACTGGTGTCGAGGACGTACGTGCGCCGGTCGTGCATGCTCCGGCGGCTCTTGGAACTGACCACAGGGCCTCCCGGGCGGATGGCCCGCTGCCATCCGCGTTTACCGCGCCCACCGGCCCCGCTGGCCGAGGTCACGGTCTGCCAGGGATATGCCCCGTGATTCCTGATGCCATGCCAAACCTTGGATGAACTGCCGGAACTGACGTTCCGCCGACATCCGACCGTGATCAGCCGCCGTAACGGCGGTTGCGCTGCGCGTAGTCGCGCAGCGCGCGCAGGAAGTCCACCTTGCGGAAGGCGGGCCAGTAGGCCTCGCAGAAGTAGAACTCCGAGTGCGCGGACTGCCAGAGCAGGAAGCCCGACAGCCGCTGCTCCCCGCTGGTCCGGATGACCAGGTCCGGGTCCGGCTGGCCGCTGGTGTAGAGGTGGCGGGCGATCTGCTCGACGTCGATCATCTCGGCCACCTGCTCCAGCGGCGTGCCCTGGGCGGCCTGCTCCTGCAGCAGCTTGCGGACGGCGTCGGCGATCTCGTGCCGGCCGCCGTAGCCCACGGCGACGTTGACCAGCAGGCCCTGGTGCTCGGCGGTGGCCTGCTCGGCCTCCTTGAGGGTGGCGGCGGTGGAGTCGGGCAGGAGGTCCAGCGCGCCGACCGGGTGTACGCGCCACCGGGGGTTGGCAGCCATGTCCCGGACCGCCTGCTCGATGATGCCCAGCAGCGGGACCAGTTCGGCGGCGGGGCGGTTGAGGTTGTCGGTGGACAGCAGCCAGAGGGTGACCACCTCGACGCCGGTCTCCTCGCACCAGCCGAGGAACTCCGGGATCTTGTCGGCCCCGCTCTGGTGGCCGTCGGCGGTGGACATGCCCAGCGAACGGGCCCAGCGGCGGTTGCCGTCCAGCATCACGCCCACGTGACGGGGCGCCTTGGCGGGGTCCAGGTGCGCCTCGACGCGCCTGCCGTACAGCCCGTAGACCAGTTTCCGCAGCAGCGGCGAATGGCGGACGACCTTGCCCACGTCCATGATCTGAGGAGCCCCTCCTGTGCGCGCTCGCCCCCGGCGCTTCAGCCTACCGGCTGACAGCAACCCCCCAGGGGCGCGAGGATCCCCCACCCTCCCCCAGCCTTCGGCCGGGGGTGCCCCCACGGCGGGAGGTGCCCCCACCGCGACCAGCCCCACCACCCTCGGAGGTTCGACCCGCACAGGGGGCGGACCTCCCCGAGTGGTGGATTGCCCGCGGTGGGGGCACCTCCCGCCCGAGGGTGGGGGATCCTCGCGCCCCTGGCGAGTGCCCTCCCGGACGGTGCGCCATATTGTTCAGCGTCCACACAAATTCCCCCAGGGAGGAACCTCGATGATCCCCGCTCCCTATCGGGCGGCTGAGGCTCGGTACGACGGAACCATGCGGTATCGGCGGACCGGCCGTTCAGGCCTCAAGCTGCCGGAGATCTCGCTCGGCCTCTGGCACAACTTCGGCGACGACCGCACCCTCGACTCGCAGCGGGCGATCCTGCGGCGGGCGTTCGACCTCGGGGTCACCCACTTCGACCTGGCCAACAACTACGGGCCGCCCTACGGCTCCGCCGAGGCCAACTTCGGGCGCATCCTCGCCGCCGACTTCCGCCCGTACCGTGACGAGCTGGTCATCTCCACCAAGGCGGGCTACGACATGTGGCCCGGCCCGTACGGCGAGTGGGGTTCGCGCAAGTACCTCACCGCCAGCCTCGACCAGTCGCTGAAGCGGATGGGCCTCGACTACGTCGACATCTTCTACTCGCACCGCTTCGACCCGGAGACCCCGCTCGAGGAGACCATGGGCGCGCTGGCGTCCGCGGTCCAGCGGGGCAAGGCGCTGTACGTGGGCATCTCCTCCTACAGCGCGGCGAAGACGCGCGAGGCCGCGGCCATCCTCCGGGAGCTGGGCGTCCCGCTGCTGATCCACCAGCCGTCGTACTCGATGCTGAACCGCTGGATCGAGGACGACGGGCTGCTGGACACCCTGGAGGAGGCGGGCGCCGGGTGCATCGGCTTCGCGCCCCTCGCGCAGGGGCTGCTGACGGACCGTTACCTGAAGGGCATCCCGGCGGGCTCGCGGGCCACCCAGGGCAAGTCGCTGGACCCGGCCAGCCTCACCGAGCAGATGCTCCAGAAGCTGAACAAGCTCAACGACATCGCCGCCGCCCGCGGCCAGTCCCTCGCCCAGCTGGCGCTGAGCTGGCTGCTGCGCGATCCGCGGATGACCTCCGCGCTGATCGGCGCCTCCTCCGTGGCGCAGTTGGAGTCCAACGTCGCCGCCGTCCAGGGCGCGCCGCTGACGGACGCGGAGCTGGCGGAGATCGACCGCTACGCCACCGACGCCGACCTCAACCTGTGGGCGAAGTCCAGCGAGGCCTGACCGCGCTGACCGTTCGTCACCACACCAGCGCCCCGCTCGGGTTCGGAGCGGGGCGCTCCAGTTGTGGTCTGAACCAGGTTGTCCCCAAAGGCGCAGCACAGTCGGCCTTAACTGAGGATTAAGTGCGGTTCTGACCCCTTGACAGAGATGGTGGTCTAGTCCAACTTGTGGGACAAGCTTCATCCCCAAGTCCCTCCTCCTTCCCCCACAGTTGAGGATCTGACTGCCATGGCTTCCCCCCGTCGTGCCGTGAACGCGGCACTCGCCTGTACCGCCGCGATAGGACTCGGCGTCACCGGACTCGTCGCGTTCAGCGGCGGCGCGAACGCCGCCGCGAACAACCTGCTGACCAACGCCGGCTTCGAGGCCGGGTCCACCTCCGGCTGGAGCTGCGACGCCGGTACCGCCACGGTGAGCAGCACCACGAAGTACGACGGCTCCTACGCGCTGGCCGCCACCCCCACCAGCTCCGTCAACGCCCAGTGCACCCAGACCGTCTCCGTCCAGCCCAACTCGACCTACACGCTGAGCGCCTGGGTCAACGGCCCGTACGTCTACCTGGGCGCGACCGGGACCGGCACCACCGATCCGAGCACCTGGTCCAGCTCCTCCTCCTGGAACCAGCTGACCACCACGTTCACCACCGGCGCGAGCACCACCAGCGTCAAGGTCTACCTGCACGGCTGGTACGGCCAGGCCACCTACTACGCGGACGACGTGGTGCTCAGCGGCGCCGCGGGGGCGTCCAGCAGCCCGAGCGCGTCCGCCTCGGCCTCGGCCAGCGCGTCCGCCAGCGCCTCGGCGAGCCCGAGCAAGTCCTCCTCGCCGAGCGCGTCGGCCAGCCCGAGCCAGTCCTCCTCCCCCAGCTCCTCCCCCAGCTCCTCCCCGAGCTCGTCGCCCAGCTCCTCGCCGACCTCCGGCACGGGCAAGCACCTGGTCACCGGCTACTGGCAGGACTTCGACAACGGCGCCACCGACCAGAAGATCAGCGACGTCAGCTCGCAGTACGACATCATCGCGGTGGCCTTCGCCGACGCCGACCCGAGCAACCCGGGCGGGGTGACCTTCACCCTCGACCCGACCCTGGCGAGCAAGCTGGGCGGCTACACCGCGGCCCAGTTCAAGGCGGACATCGCGGCCAAGCAGGCGGCCGGCAAGAAGGTGATCATCTCCGTCGGCGGCCAGAACGGCACCATCACGGTGGACTCCGCCGCCAAGGCCACCAACTTCGCCAACAGCGTCTACAGCCTGATGCAGACCTACGGGTTCAACGGCGTCGACATCGACCTCGAGAACGGCATCAACCCGACCTACATGTCCTCGGCCCTGCACCAGCTGGCGAGCAAGGCGGGCTCCGGCCTGGTCGTGACGATGGCGCCGCAGACCATCGACGTGCTGAACTCCTCGTCGGACTACCTGGCCACGGCGCTGCAGATCAAGGACATCCTGACCATCATGAACACCCAGTTCTACAACTCGGGTTCCATGAACGGCTGTGACGGCGGCGTCTACAGCCAGGGCACGGTGGACTTCATCACCTCCCTCTCCTGCACCGCGATCCAGGCGGGCCTGAGCCCCTCCCAGGTCGGCATCGGCGTCCCGGCCTCGAGCCAGGCGGCCGGCAGCGGCTACGTCTCGCCCACCGTGGTCGAGAACGCCCTCAACTGCCTGGCCAAGGGCACCAACTGCGGCACCTTCAAGCCCAGCACCACCTGGCCGTCCATCGGCGGCGTGATGACCTGGTCGACCAACTGGGACGCCTCCAACGGCAACCAGTTCGCCAACAACGAGGGCGTCTTCACCCACGCCCTGCCGTAGCACCTGCGAGAACACCTGCGAGTCGCAACCCTCAGAGCGGTACTGCCCGTCCACGACCCCCACCGTGGGCGGGCAGTACCTTTCCCGGTATGGATCTGAACGACGAGCGCGTGGACTGGCGCTTCAAGTCCCTCCCGGCGGACGGCCGCACGGTCGCCGAGCTGCGCGAGGCCCGGCTGGGCCTGTTCGACGGGGAGTTCGGCACGCCGCTGCTGACCCTGGACAGCGAGGCGCTGGCGCACAACCTGGAGCTGATGGCCCGCTGGGCCCGCGAGCACGGTCTGGCGCACGCCCCGCACGGCAAGACGCCGCTGGCCCCGCAGCTGTACGACCGTCAACTCGCGCTCGGCGCCTGGGGGATCACCGCGGCCACGCCCACCCATGTGCGGATGTACCGGGCCTTCGGCGTCGAACGGATCTTCCTGGCGAACGAGCTGGTGGAGGCCGCCGCACTGCGCTGGATCGCCGCGGAGCTGGACGCCGACCCGTCCTTCCGCTTCGTCTGCTACGTCGACTCGGCGCGCGGAGTCGAGCTGATGGACGCGGCGCTGGACCGGCCCCTCGACGTCGTGGTCGAGCTGGGCGCCCACGGCTCGCGCACCGGCGTCCGGACCGAGGCCGAGGCCGACGCGGTGGCCGACGCCGTGGCCGCCTCGCGCCACCTGCGCCTGGTCGGCGTCGCCGGCTACGAGGGCACCCTGCCGGGCGCCGACGCCGCGCGCACGCATGTGCGCCGCTGGCTGGACGGCCTGGTCGCCACCGCCCACCGCTTCGACGCCGCCGGGCGCTTCGCCCAGGCGGACGAGATCGTGGTCAGCGCGGGCGGCAGCGAGCACTTCGACCTGGTCGCCGCGGCGCTGACCGAGGAGGCCCTGCGGCTGTCCCGGCCGGTGCTGCGGCTGCTCCGCGCGGGCGCCTACGTCACCCACGACGACCTGCACTACGCCGCGATCACCCCGCTGCGCGAGCTGCGGCCCGCGCTACGGCTGTGGACCCAGGTGCTGTCCCGTCCCGAGCCGGGGCTGGCGCTGGTCAACGCCGGCAAGCGGGACGTCCCCTACGACCTGGGCCTGCCGCTGCCGCTGGAGGTGCGGGACGCCGAGGGCAAGGTCCGTGCGGCGGAGGGGATCTCCTTCACCAAGCTCTCCGACCAGCACGGCTTCCTGTCCGTGCCGGAGACCGACCCGCTCCAGGTGGGCGACTGGGTCTGCCTCGGCCTCTCGCACCCGTGCACGGCCTTCGAGAAGTGGCAGCTGATCCCGGAGGTGGACGCCACCGGTACGGTCGTCGACTACATCCGGACGTTCTTCTGAGCGACGCGGCTCAGTGCCCCGGCGTGATCCGCAACTGGTGTACGGCGCCGGTGGCCTGAACCACCGTCACCGACAGCACGTGGCGGCTCGGGTCCCAGGACGTGGCGCCCGAGTCGCCGCCGTCCAGCTCGACCTGGAGCGGTCCGGGGAAGTCGCCGGGCGGGAGGTAGACCTCGGTCCGGCCGCGCACCCCCGCGAGGTCGCGCCAGGTCAGCGTGACGGTGGAGACCGACTTGTCGTAGGAGAAGGCCAGCGGCTGCCCCGCGACCGCGCGGGGGTAGACCGTGGCCAGCACCGAGGCGAAGTCCGCGGGCCTGCCCGGTGCCGCCCAGGGCGAGCGCGGCCCGGGCTGCGCCGTCCACCAGGCCTCGCCGGCCAGCAGGTCGCCCAGCACCTGCTGCACCCGGTCCAGGTAGAGGTGCGCCTCGGGCAGCGACACGTCGGTGCTCCACGACCCCACGACGACGGGCGCCCCCAGCCTGCGCGCGGTGCGGCGGACCTGCACGGCCCAGGAGGCGAGGAAACGGTCCGTCAGAAAGGCGTTGTCGTCCTGGTACCGGCCGCGTTCCAGGGTCACCGGCGCGAGCTGCGGCGCGTAGCCGAGGCGCGCCCCGCCCGGCCGCGGGTCGTCCAGGTGCGGCAGGGCGGACGCCATGCCCCGGCCGGCGATGGCGGCGGGCTCGACGAAGAGCCAGTGCCGCCCGTCCGCCTGCCGGACCCGCCCGATCAGCTCCTGGTAGAAGCCCGCGAGCGGACCGGCCTCGAAGACCGGCCCGGGCAGGGAGCCGCCCCAGGGCCGGTCCAGCAGGTCGTAGCCGACGACGGTGGCGTCCGAGGCGAAGTAGCGGGACACGGCGGCCCAGGCGTCGAGATACGCGCGCCGCGTGGCGCCGCCCGCGCCGTCACCGCTCCAGAACCCGTCCCACCAGGCCAGGTCCCCGGCCGGGCCAGGGGACGGCAGCACCAGCAGCACGTAGCTGCCCTGCCGGGCGTACCAGCGCACCCGCTGCGCGGCCGCCCGCAGCGAGGCCGGGTCGGCCCCGGCCAGCTGCAGCCGGACGAAGTCGGTGCCCAGCAGCCGCTGTTCGGCGGCGACGCTCCCGGAGCCGGTGACGGCGCCGACGGTGTCGTTCACCCCGTAGAGGAACAGCGCCCGGCCCTGCGCGTCTGTCAGGAAGCGCTGCCCCGGCGCGCCCGGCCCGTCCGGCCCGACCAGCGCCAGCAGGCCGGCGGCACAGGCCGGCACCAGCAACGCCACGACCGCGTTCCGCAGCCTGCGCCCCACCCGAACCCCCCAGTCCCCACCCGGTGTGCTGATCCTAGTGCCGCGTCAGGCAGCCGTTCGCCCTCCTACGGAGGTCCGTGGACGCTTCGCCAACGCAGGCTGGGCACCTCCCGGCCGGCGGCTGGGGGAGCCTGTGCACGACAGCCGGCGCGGCGGGGTGAAGGTTCCCTGGCCCGGCACGGGATCACGCGGAGGCCGGGGAGTGTCCTGATTGTGTATCAACCCGCCTGGTGGGAAGGGATTTCGGGCTACAGTCCCGCTCATGTCCCGCCCCGACCGGCGCCCCGTCGTCCGCGCGGCCTGCGCCGCGACCCTGACCGTCGTGCTGCTCCTCGGGATCACGCCCCTGTGGCGCTGGGCGGTGGCGGCCGTCCCCGTACAGCTCGCCCCGGCGGAGATCGGCACGCCGCTGCTGCTTCCGCCGCTGCGCCTGGTGCCGCTGGGCGGAACCGGCTGGACCATGCTGGCCTGCGAGGACTTCGCGGCGCTGGTGCTGGTGCTGGTGGTGGGCGCGGTGATGGGCCGTCACATCCGGGTCTGGCGGCGCTCCTCACGCCGGCACCGCCTCGCCGCGGGCTGGGGGGCGTTGGTCCTCGCCGGGGCGGTGGCGGGGGTCTTCCGCGGGCTGGTGGAATCCCGCCTCACCATGTCGGGCCCTCTCGGCTGGGCCGGCTACCCGTTCCTCGGCGCCGTGGCCGGCGCGTGCTGGGGAGCAGCCCTCGGCTGGGCCCCTGGCCTCGCGGCCGCCTTGGCCCGTCCGAAGTACCGGCTCCCCGACGCGCACGGAGGGCTGCCCGGAGTCCCGCTGTCCGCGGAGGTCCGGCCCGGCCCCTGGGACCGCCCGCCGCGCGTGGTCGGCCCCAGGGCGGCCGACGGGGCGGCCGTCTCACATGGCGTAAATCACCCGGCCGACCATGTGACGAAGCCGTAAAGTTGCTGGGCATGCAGGTCACCCAGTCCAGCAAGCTCGCCAACGTCTGCTACGACATCCGCGGCCCGATCCTCGACGAGGCCATGCGGCTGGAGGACGAGGGCCACCGCATCCTGAAGCTGAACACCGGCAACCCTGCCCCCTTCGGCTTCGAGGCACCGCCGGAGATCCTGCAGGACATCCTGCGCAACCTCTCCTCCGCGCACGGCTACGGCGACTCCAAGGGCCTGCTCTCCGCCCGCCGTGCGGTCGTCATGCACTACGAGGAGCGCGGCCTGCACGGCCTCACCGTGGATGACGTCTACATGGGCAACGGCGTCTCCGAGCTGATCCAGATGGCCATGCAGGCCCTCCTCGACGACGGCGACGAGATCCTCGTGCCCGCCCCGGACTACCCGCTGTGGACCGCCTCGGTCTCCCTCGCCGGAGGCACCGCCGTCCACTACCGCTGCGACGAGCAGGCGGACTGGTTCCCGGACCTGGCCGACATCGAGGCCAGGGTCACCGACCGCACCCGCGGCATCGTGGTCATCAACCCGAACAACCCGACCGGCGCGGTCTACCCGGTCGAGCTCCTGGAGGGCATCGTCGAGATCGCCCGCCGGCACCAGCTGATCATCTACGCGGACGAGATCTACGACAAGATCCTCTACGACGAGGCCGAGCACACCAGCCTCGCCTCACTCGCGCCCGACGTGCTCTGCCTGACCTTCAACGGCATGTCCAAGGCCTACCGGGTGGCCGGCTTCCGCTCCGGCTGGATGGCCCTGACGGGCCCCCAGGAGGGCGCCCGCAGCTACATCGAGGGACTGACCATCCTGGCCAGCATGCGGCTGTGCGCGAACATGCCCGCGCAGCACGCGGTCGCCGCGGCCCTCGGCGGCCGTCAGTCGATCAAGGACCTGATCCTGCCGGGCGGACGGCTGCGCGAGCAGCGGGACATCGCCTGGAAGATGCTCAACGACATTCCCGGCGTCAGCTGCGTCAAGCCGAAGGGCGCGCTCTACGCGTTCCCGCGGCTGGACCCGAAGGTCTACAAGATCAAGGACGACGCCCAGATGGTGCTGGACCTGCTGAAGCAGCAGCACATCTACGTGGTCCAGGGCACCGGCTTCAACTGGCCGGATCCGGACCACTTCCGGCTGGTCACCCTGCCCCGGGCCGAGGACCTGGCCGAGGCGGTGACCAGGATCGGCACCTTCCTGGACGGCTACAGCCAGCCGTAACTGGACCGGAACGTACTTTAGACACAGTCCAAGCTAGGATGGGCTCATGTACGAGCCGTCCAGAAGCAGTGCGCCCGCGCAGCGGGTGCACAACAGCGAGCAGGCGGCTGCGCCGCGGGTGGGCGACTCCCACCGGGAGGCGCTGCTCGCCGCCCATCTGACCGCGCTGCGCGTGGCCACCGAGGAGCTGGCCCGAACGACCGGCCGCGGCGACTTCGCGGAGGCGGCCGAACGGCTCGCGGAGCGGATCGCGCAGCTGGCGCCTGCGGCGCCGGCCGCGTCCCCGCGACCGCACGCGACGGACCTGCTCGCCCACACCCACGACCTCGCCGCCCGCGCCCTCGTCGTCGCGGCGGCCCAGCAGGACACCCGCTCCGCGGTACTGGCGTGCCAAGTGATGGATGCAACCGCACTTTAGGGGCGCGACGATCCCCCACCCTCCCCCAGCCTTCGGCCGGGGGTGCCCCCACGGCGGGAGGTGCCCCCAGCGCGGCAACACCCCACCCGGGGAGGTCCGGCCCGCACATGGGGTCGAACCTCCCCGGGTGGGGTGTTGCTCGCGCAGTTCCCCGCGCCCCTAAAGGGGGTTATCCGAGGCGGGAAACGAGACGCTCGTACTCGTCCCACAAGGCCTTGGGCGTGTGGGAACCGAAGAGCTCCAGGTGCTCGGGGATGAGCGCGGCCTCCTGCTTCCAGATGTCCTGATCCACCGTCAGCAGGAGGTCCAGGTCGTCCTCGGCGATGGACAGGCCCTCGAGGTCGAGGGCGTCCCGGGTCGGCAGGATGCCGATCGGGGTCTCGACGCCCTCCGCCTCGCCCTGGAGGCGCTCGACGATCCACTTCAGCACACGGCTGTTCTCGCCGAAGCCGGGCCAGACGAACTTGCCGTCCGCGTTCTTGCGGAACCAGTTGACGTAGTAGATCTTCGGCAGCTTGGCCGCGTCCGTCGCCTCGCCGACCTCCAGCCAGTGGGCGAAGTAGTCGCCCATGTTGTAGCCGCAGAAGGGCAGCATCGCGAAGGGATCGCGGCGCAGCTTGCCGACCGTGCCCTCGGCGGCGGCCGTCTGCTCGGAGGCGACGTTGGCGCCCAGGAAGACGCCGTGCTGCCAGTCGAAGGACTCGGTCACCAACGGCACCGCCGAGGCGCGCCGACCGCCGAAGAGGATCGCGGAGATCGGGACGCCCGCCGGGTCCTCCCACTCGGGGGCGATGGTCGGGCACTGGGCCGCCGGGACGGTGAACCGGGCGTTCGGGTGCGCCGCGGGCGTCCCGCTGGCCGGCGTCCAGTCGTTGCCGCGCCAGTCGGTCAGGTGGGCCGGGGGCTCCTCGGTGAGGCCCTCCCACCAGACGTCGCCGTCGTCCGTCAGCGCCACGTTGGTGAAGACGGTGTTGGCGTACATCGAGTCGACCGCGTTGGCGTTGGTGTCGCGCCCGGTGCCGGGGGCGACGCCGAAGAAGCCGGCCTCGGGGTTGATCGCGTAGAGGCGGCCGTCCGCGCCGAAGCGCATCCAGGCGATGTCGTCGCCGACCGTCTCGACCTTCCAGCCCGGGATGGTGGGCTGCAGCATGGCCAGGTTGGTCTTGCCGCAGGCGCTAGGGAAGGCGGCGGCGATGTACTTGGCCTCGCCCTGAGGGGGCGTCAGCTTCAGGACCAGCATGTGCTCGGCGAGCCAGCCCTCGTCACGGGCCATCGTGGAGGCGATGCGCAGCGCGTAGCACTTCTTGCCCAGCAGCGCGTTGCCGCCGTAGCCGGAGCCGTACGACCAGATCTCGCGGGACTCCGGGAAGTGCGAGATGTACTTGGTCTCGTTGCACGGCCACGGGACGTCCTGCTCGCCCTCGGCGAGCGGCGCGCCGAGCGTGTGGACGGCCTTGACGAAGTCCCCGTCAGTGCCCAGGAAGTCCAGCACCTGCTGGCCCATGCGGGTCATGGTGCGCATGGAGACGGCGACGTAGGCGGAGTCGGTGATCTCGACGCCGTAGGCGGCGAGGGGGGAGCCCACGGGACCCATGGAGAACGGCACCACGTACATGGTGCGGCCCTTCATGGACCCCTTGAAGATGTCACCGAAGATCGCCCGCATCTCCGCCGGCGCCTTCCAGTTGTTGGTCGGGCCCGCGTCCTCCTCCTTCTCGGAGCAGATGAAGGTGCGGTCCTCGACGCGCGCCACGTCCCGGGGGTCGCTGGCCGCGTAGTACGAGTTGGGGCGCTTCTCCGGGTTGAGCTTGCGGAAAGTGCCCTTGTCGACCAGGAGTTCACACAGCCGCTGGTACTCCTCCTCGGATCCGTCGCACCACTCGATCCGGTCCGGCTGGGTGAGCTCTGCGATCTCCTGCACCCAGGCGAGCAACCGCTCGTGCCGCGTGGGGGCAGCCTTGAGGGCAGAGTTCTCGTTCGTCACGATCGCTCCGTTTCCCGGCCGATCATCCTTGATCGAACCGGTGAGGGGTTGAGGGTTTTTGCAGCGTAACGCCCTTGCAGAGGAAGCGACATACGGCGTTCGCGGTGACGAGGTTTAGTCAATCTGACACGAAGCCCGGGCAAAGCCGGACACAACATGGCAAGCCATCCCAGTCACCGTGACGAGCAACACGTCCTACCAGTAGGTAACCTACGGGGTCGTAGGTATGCTCCGAACATGACTGCGACCGCCGCCGAGCCCGCGCCCGAGCCTCTCCCCGCGCTTCTCTCCGCGCCCGTGAAGCCCAAGCTCCGGGGCTGGCTCCACGCCGGGATGTTCCCCGCCTCCGTCGCCGCGGGGATCGTGCTGATCTGCCTGGCCGACTCCACCCAGGCCCGGGTCGCCTGTGCGGTCTACAGCGCCTCCGCATGGATGCTCTTCGGGGTCAGCGCCGTCTACCACCGCTTCCACTGGGGGCCGCGCGGCGAGGCGGTGCTGCGGCGGCTGGACCACAGCAACATCTTCCTGATCATCGCGGGGACCTACACGCCGTTCACCCTCCTGCTGCTGCACGGCGGCCGGCGGGAGGTGCTGCTCTGGCTGGTCTGGGCGGGAGCCCTGGCCGGGATCGCCTTCCGGGTGTTCTGGGCCGGCGCGCCGCGCTGGCTGTACACCCCCTGCTACATCGCCCTCGGCTGGGCGGCCGTCTTCTTCCTGCCCGACTTCCTGCACACCGGCGGCGCGGCGGTGGTCACCCTGATCATCGTCGGCGGGGCGCTCTACTCGATCGGCGGCGTGATCTACGGGCTCAAGCGGCCCAACCCCTCGCCGCGCTGGTTCGGCTTCCACGAGGTCTTCCACGCGTGCACGCTGGGCGCGTTCGTGGTCCAGTTCGTGGGAGTGTCCCTCGTGGCCATCTGACCACGGCGGCCGGAACGCGGCAGCCCGACCGCGGCGGCGGCCTTCTTCCCGGAGGGCTGAATTGGCCCTTCCGGAACGCCAGGTGATATCCACTCAGCTGTGTCGATACGGAACCGCGCCGTCCTGCTCACCGTACTCAGCGTGCTCTCCCTCGCGGGCGGTGCCGCGCTCGCCGCGGCGCAGCGGGACGACGGCCCGGCCCCGGGTGCCGGGACCGCCGCCGCAGCGGCGGTGACCGCGGAGCCGTCCGCCCCGGTGCCCGGCACGGCGTCAGGATCGGGTGGCGCGTCGGCGACGGCGTCACGGCCCGGCTCCGCGTCGGCGTCCGCCTCGGCTTCGGCCACCGGGTCCGCCTCAGCGCGGGCGAGGACGAGGGCGAGCGGGACGGCGACGGCGGCCACGGACGTGCCGACGGTCTCCACCTCCGGCTTGGCCGCGCCGCACGTCTTCACCGGCAAGGCGTTCGACGCCTGCACCGCCCCCTCCCTGGCCACCATGACCGCCTGGCGCTCCGCCTCCCCCTACGGCGCGGCCGCCGTCTACATCGGCGGCCCGACCCGTGCCTGCGGGCAGGCGAACCTGACCTCCTCGTGGGTGAGCTCGGTCCACGCCGCCGGCTGGGAGCTGATCCCCCTCTACGCCGGCTCCCAGGCCGACTGCGGCGGCACCATGGGCAGCGGCAGCGCGGACGGCGCCCAGGCCGTCGCCGACGCGGCGGCGCTCGGCATGCGCGCGGGCAGCGCGGTCTACCTCGACATGGAGGCCTACGACACGAGCGACGCCGCCTGCGTCCAGGCGGTGACCTCGTACGTGCGCGCCTGGGTGGCGGCCGTCCATGCCCGGGGCTACTGGGCCGGCTACTACAGCTACAGCCACAGCGGCACGAACGCGATCATCGCGGCGAAGAACGCGGGCACCCCCGGGCTGCCCGACGCCCTCTGGTACGCGGACTACGACGGCGCCGCCGACACGGTGTCCGGCTGGCCCGGCAGCGGCGGCCAGTGGACCGGGCACCGGCGCGGCCACCAGTACACCGTGAACTCCAAGGAGACTTACGGCGGCAGGACGGTCACCGTCGACCGGGACGCCTGGGACGCCCCCGTCGCCGTCGTACGATGAGCCGCCTTCGAACGACCGGGAGCAGACCCGGTCGTTCGTCCTGTCGACAGGGGGATCACGTGACACCGGCGTCTCGCGCCGCCTCGGCCTCCGCGCTGCTCACCGCCGCCGCGCTGGCCGCCCTCACCGGCCCCGGCGCGGTGGCCGCGCAGGCGGCCACGCCCACCCGGAGCACCACGCTGAGCTTCTCGCTCAGCTACTCGTCCGCCGCGGGCTTCTACCTGCGCGCCTCCGGCACGGCTTCCGGCCCCGTCGGTCGCACCGTCTACTTCCAGCGGTGGACCGGCACGACCTGGACCACCATCGCGTCCGGCCGGACCGACCGGTACCACCGGTACCAGCTCAACACCGTCAGCACGCTGGCGGGCAGGTTCTCCGTGCACGTGTACGTGCCGGTCAGCGGGGCGTACAAGTCCCGCATCAGCGCCAGTGCGGTCGCGACCACGCACCGCAACGCCACCACCGCCAACCTGGCGGTGCCGGCAGGCGTCACCTGGGGCGGCACCGCGAGCCTCGCCTTCACGGGCACGACGACGGAGGCGCGGCGCACCGTGTACCTCCAGAAGTACAGCGGCGGGAAGTGGCTGAACGTCACCTCCCGTGTCGTCAACTCGGCTGCGGTGGCCGGGAGTTCCACGCGCCGCCTGGCGACGGTCTTCTCCTTCGCGGCACCCGCCTGGGGCGGCACGTCGCTCCGCGCGGTGCTGCCGGCCACGGCGCTCAGCTACGGAGCGACCTCGACCGGCCACAGCGTGACGGTGCGGCTGGCCGCGCCCAAGGTGCTCACCGGCGAGGCCTTCGACACCTGCACCGCGCCCTCGGCCACGACGATGAGCGCGATGAAGTCGGCCGGGTGGAAGGCCGTCGGCGTCTACATCGGCAAGGCCGCGTCCTCGCCGACGGCGAACGACGGCAACCGGAACTGCCGCCAGCCCAACCTGACCAAGGACTGGGTGGCGTCGGTCGCCGCGGCCGGGACCGGCATCATCCCGATCTACATCGGGGCGCAGGCACCCGACAGCAAAACCGACATCGAGAAGATCCCCACCGACCCCACGCAGGCCGCGGCGCTCGGCACGACGGAGGGCCTGAACGCCGTCTCGTCGGCCGCCGCCCTCGGGATCAGGGCGGGCAGCCCGATCTACCTCGACATGGAGAACTGGGAGGGGACGAGCGCCTCCAGCACGGACGCGGTGCTCGCCTACACCCGGGCGTGGGTGCTCGCGGTGCACCAGCACGGCTACTGGGCCGGCTTCTACGGCAGCTCCACGTACAGCGCCGTGTCCAACCAGGGGTTGTACGAGGTGGTCACCGCCACCGGGCCGAACCTGCCGGACATCTGGTGGTACGCCCAGAACGACGGCCAGGACGTGACGACCAACCTGTCCTTCCTCCCGGCCTCCTGGCCCGCGCACCGGATCGCCCACCAGTACGCCCTGAACGCCGGCGACGCCACGCTGGGCGCGACCCTCGACAAGGACGCCTGGGACGCCCCGGTCGCCGTCGTCGGCTGACGGCTGCTCCCGGAACCCGCCCGAGGGGGCGCCGGGGCATGTCCCCGGCGCCCCCTACGGGTTGAGCCTGTCGGTCAGCACGGCGGCGTCCGTGACGGGGGCCTCGCAGACGAAGGCGCGGCAGACGTACGCCGCGGGGCGGCCGTCCACGAGCGGGCGCTCGGCATCCACCGCGACCAGCGCGCCCGGGGCGTTGGCCCGCAGCGCGGCGGCCCGGAGCGGGCCCGTGTCGCCCGCCAGGGAGACCACGCGCGGACCGTCCAGGAGGGCCGCCGCGACGGCGAGGCCCCAGCCGATGAAGCGGGGCGCGCGCGTGGCCAGCGCCGTGACGACGCCCAACGCCCGCTCCGCCGCGACCCGGTGCCGCTCCGACTCGCGCAGCGCCGCGTACGACAGCAGCGCGCCGGCCGCGGCCGTCCAGCCGGACGGGGCGGCGTTGTCGGTGGGGTCCTGCGGGCGGCGCAGCAGCCGCTCCGCGTCGGCGGCCGTGTCGTAGAGCGCTCCTGACGCCTCGTCGGTGAACCGCGTCAGCACCGTCTCCAGCAACTCGCCTGCTGCATCCAGCCATTCGGCCTCGCCGGTCACGCTGTACAGGGTGATCAGGCCTTCCGCGACGTCGCCGTAGTCCTCCAGCACGCCCGGGTTCTGGCCCGCGTGCCCGTCGCGGGAGGTGCGCAGCAGCCGACCGTCGGGCGTGCGGTGGACGCGGAGCAGCAGCGCGGCCGCGGCTCGCGCGGCGTCGAGGAGGTCGGGCCGGCCGAGCAGGGCGCCCGCCTCGGCCAGCGCGGCGACGGCGAGGCCGTTCCAGGCCGCGACCACCTTGTCGTCCCGACCGGGGCGTACCCGCCGCTCGCGTGCCGCGAAGAGCCGATCCCGGGCGAAGAGGCTCTCCGCTTCCGGGAGTTGGAGCACCGAGCTGCCGTGTTCGAAGGTCCCCGCCTCGGTGACGCCGAGCTCGCGCGCGGCGCGGGCGCCGTCCTCCTCCCCCAGCGCCTCGACCAGTTGCGCGGGCGTCCAGACGTAGAAGGCGCCCTCGCGGCCCTCGGAGTCCGCGTCCAGCGCGGAGGCGAACCCGCCCTCCGGGGTGCGCAGTTCCCGCAGCAGGAAGTCGGCCGTCTCCTCAGCGACCCGGCGGCCGAGCGGCGCGCCGGTCCGCCGCCACCAGTGCAGGTAGGCGCGGAGCAGCAGCGCGTTGTCGTACAGCATCTTCTCGAAGTGGGGCACCACCCAGGCCGCGTCCACGGAGTAGCGGGCGAAGCCGCCGCCCAGCTGGTCGTAGAGCCCGCCCCGGGCCATCGCCTCGAAGGTGCGCCCCGCCATCCGCAGCGCCTCGTCGCCGCCCTGGCGCAGCAGGAACTCCAGCACCATCGACGGCGGGAACTTGGGCGCGCCGCCGAAGCCGCCGCGACGCTCGTCGAACTCCCCCGCGAGCGCGACCACGGCGGCGGCCAAGTCGTCCGCGCCGGGCGGGCGTTGCCCCGCCACGCCGGCGTACACCCCGGCCCGGTGGGCCAGGTCGGCGGCGATCCGCGCGGAGACCTGCTCGACCTCCCCGCGCCGCTCCCGCCACGCGGCGGCGACCCCCTCCAGCACCTGCCGGAACGAGGGCAGCCCGTGGCCGGGCTTCGGCGGGAAGTAGGTGCCGAAGTAGAAGGGCTCCTTCCCCGGCGTCAGGAACACCGTCATCGGCCACCCGCCCTGCCCGGTGGCCGCCTGCACCGCCTCCATGTAGACGGCGTCCACATCCGGCCGCTCCTCGCGGTCCACCTTGACCGCGACGAAGTGCTCGTTCAGATACGCCGCGACCTCGGCGTCCTCGAAGCTCTCATGGGCCATGACGTGGCACCAGTGGCATGCGGCGTACCCGACGCTCAGCAGCACCGGCACGTCACGGCGCTCCGCCTCCGCGAAGGCCTCGGGGCTCCACGGCCACCAGTCGACCGGGTTGTCGGCGTGCTGCAGCAGGTACGGGGACTGGACGCTCGCCAAGCGGTTCATGTCCCCCACTCTCCCACCTGCGGCGGGGCCGGGCAGAACCCGCTGTCGCGGTGTCGGAGGCGTCCGCTAGCCTGCGGCTGCCGGGCGAGCGAACTGACGTTCCGGCTGGGGAGGGAATGCGTGTCGAATCTGTCGCTGCTGGGGCCTGCCGCGATCGGGGCCTTCGTCGCCATGCGGGCGATCGCCAACCGGGGGCAGTCGTCTGCGGCCCGGGGGCCGAAGCCCGTGCCGGTGGACGAGACGCAGGGGGACGCGGAACTGGCCGCGCTGCAGCGGGCGGTGGCGGCCACCGACTGGCCCACGGCCGCGGGCATCCTCGGGCCGGTGCGGGAGCGGGGCGACTTCGAACGGCTGACCTGGCTGATCAGCGGGATCGAGGAGCTCGGCGGCGTGTTCCTGCTCAGGCTGCCGGAGAAGCACCCGGACGACCCGCTGGTGCTGACGGTCTCGGGGGCCCGGCATGTCGCCTGGGCCTGGCAGGCGCGCACGGGGGCCCGGGCCTCGCAGGTGACACAGGATCAGTTCCGCACCTTCCACGAGCGGCTGCGCACGGCGGAGGAGCACCTGTACGCGGCGGCCGAGGCCGATCCGCAGTCGGCCGCGCCATGGGTCTTCCTGACCACCGCCTCGCGCGGACTGGAGCACGGCCACGACGTGACCCGGCGCCGCTTCGAGGCGGGGGTGCGCCGGGCGCCGCTGCACACGGGGCTGCACGCGGCGCAGCTGCAGCAGATCTGCCGCAAGTGGGGCGGCTCCCACGAGGAGATGCACGCGTTCGCCCGCACCGCCCGCAAGAACGCGCCGTCCGGCAGCGGCCTCGGGGTGCTCACCGCGTACGCGCACCTGGAGCACTGGCTGGACCTCCCGAGCGGCCAGGACGCGGCCTACATCCGTACCCCCGAGGTACGGGCCGAGCTGCGCGAGGCCGCACAAGGCTCGGTGCTGCACCCCGCGTACACGCCCACCGTCCCGCCGTACCCGGCGCTCAACGCCTTCGCCATGGCGTTCTGGCTCGCGGGCGACTTCGCGTCGGGCCACGACCTGTTCCAGCGCATCGGCGACCATCCGACCCGCTTCCCGTGGGCCTACGCCGGAGACCCGGGGCGGGTGTTCGCCCGGGCCCGGCAGGACTGCAAGAAAGGCAAGAAGGGCAAGCAGCCGTGACCACTGACCAGCAGCCGGAGCACGCCTTCCAGGTCGACCTGCGGGGCCTCGTCGACCTGCTCTCGCACCACCTCTACTCGTCCCCGCGGGTCTACCTGCGCGAGCTGATGCAGAACGCCGTCGACGCGATCACCGCGCGGCGGCTGCTGGACCCGGCGGCCGAGGCGCGGATCACCATCCGCACCGGCGTCGGCGGCGGGATCACCGTGGCGGACACCGGCGTCGGCCTCACCGAGGCGGACGTGCACACCTTCCTGGCCACCATCGGCCGCTCGTCCAAGCGCGGCGCCGACGGCGGCCTGGACCTGTCCGCCGCCCGGGCCGACTTCATCGGCCAGTTCGGCATCGGCCTGCTCGCCTGCTTCGTCGTCGCGGACGAGATCACCGTCGTGTCCCGCAGCGCCCGCGAGCCGGGCGCGCCCGCCGTCGAGTGGCGTGGCCGCAGCGACGGCACGTACGGCATCCGCCGGCTGCCGGCCGGCAGCGTGCCGGAGCCGGGGACCACCGTGACGCTGACGCCGCGCGCCGAGGGCAGCGAGTGGCTGGAGCCCGGCCGGGTGCTGCAACTCGCCCGCCACTTCGGCTCGCTGCTGCGCTACGACGTCACCGTGGTGGACCGGGACGGCACCGAGAGCCGGGTCAACGACACCCCGCCGGTGTGGGAGCGGCAGTACGGTTCGCCGCTGGCCCGACGCGAGGCGCTGGCCGGGTACGGCAAGGCGGTCTTCGACTTCGCCCCGCTGGACACCATCGACCTGGACATCCCGCTGGTCGGCCTCAAGGGCGTGGCCTTCGTGCTGCCCACGCCCGCGCATCCGACCCGGCGGTCCGGCAACCGGGTGCACCTCAAGGGCATGCTGCTGTCCGACCAGGCCACCGAACTCGTCCCGGACTGGGCCTTCTTCGTCGCCTGCGTGGTGGACACCACCGGCCTGCGGCCCACCGCCTCGCGCGAGGCGCTGTACGAGGACGAGACCCTGGCGGCGGTGCGCGACGCCATCGGCGAGCGGATCCGTGAGTGGCTGACCGGTCTGGCCGCGTCCGACCTGGCGCTGCTGCGCCGTTTCCTGGACGTGCACCACCTCGCCGTCAAGGCGCTCGCCCGGTACGACGACAAGCTGCTGCAACTGCTGCTGCCCTGGCTGCCGTTCGAGACGACGGACGGCACGGTGAGCCTCGACGAGTTCGCCCGCAGCCACCCGGTGGTGCTGGTCACCCAGACCGTCGAGGAGTTCCGCCAGGTCGCGCCGATCGCCGCCGCGGCCGGGCTCGGCGTGGTCAACGGCGGCTACGTCTACGACCGGGAGCTGGTGCACCGGCTCCCGGAGGTGCGGCCCGGCAGCACGGTGGCCGACCTGGACCCGGAGACCGTCAGCGCCCACCTGGACGCGGTCGATCCCGCCGCCGAGCTGGCGGCGGCACCCTTCCTGGCCCGCGCCCGCGCGGTCGCGGACCGCTTCGAGACGGACGTGGCGCTGCGGTCCTTCCAGCCGGTCGGCGTGCCGGCCATGCTGGTGGACAACCGCGAGGCCCGGCACGAACGCCGCCGCGCCGAACTGTCCGCAGGGGCAGACGAGTTGTGGGCCGGCATCCTCGGCTCGCTGAGCTCCTCCGCGCCCCGGGCGCAGCTGATCCTCAACCACCTCAACCCGCTGATCCGCAAGCTGGCCGACGTCTCCCGGACGGCCGACGCGCAGCTGGCCGAGACGGCGATCGAGGCCCTCTACGGGCAGGCGCTGCTGCTGTCGCGGCGTCCGCTGCGGCCGGCCGACCACGCGCTGCTCAACCGTTCCTTCATGGGCCTGCTGGAGTACGCGACCCAGGCCGCCGGCACGGCTCAGGGGGAGGCCGGGGCATGAGCGCACCCACCACCAAGGAGGAGTTCTTCCAGGCGCTGCGGGAGAACCGGGACCGCCCGAAGGGCCGGGCCACGGCCGCCGTCGCGGAGGAACTGGTCGACGCCGCCGAGGCGTTCGGCGATCCGGAGGTCACCGTCTCGGCCCTGGTGGAGCTGATGCGGGCGTACCACGGCAGCGGCGAGGCGGTGAAGTACCCGGTCGCCTTCGCCCGGCTGCTGCGGCTGTGGGACGAGAGCCCGGAGTCCTTCGACGAGTACGAGTCGTACCAGCTCTTCTGGTTCTTCAAGTGGGTCGGCACCGGGCTGCTGTCGACCCCGGACGTGCCGCTGAGCTCGGTCCGCGGCTGGATCGCGGAGATGCGCCGCCGGTACCGGGAGGCTGGTCACGACCTGGGCCCGGTCTACGGCCTGGACTACTTCGTGGCACGCCAGTTGGGCGAGAACGAGGACACGGCGTACGAGCTGTGGGCGACGCGCGGTCGCTCGCGGTTCAGCGACTGCGCGGCCTGCGAGGCCCGGGCCCGGGCCGGGTACCACTTCGGGCGCGGTGAGGACGAGCGCGGTCTCGCCGAATTGCGGCCGACCTTCGAGGGCGAGAGCGGCTGCGACGAGGAGCCGCACAGCAGCCAGGCGCTGGCCCTGCTCCCGCTGCTGCGGCTGGGCCGCCTGGACGAGGCCCGGGCCGCGCACCTGACCGGGTACCGCAAGGTGCGCGGCAGGGAGGCGGAGCTGAGCACGGTCGGGCAGCACCTGGAGTTCTGCGCGCTGACCGGCAACGAGGCGCGCGGTCTCGAACTGCTGGCGGAGAACCGGGGGCTGTTCGGCTTCACCGCGGCTCCGTCCAGCCGGCTGGAGTTCCTGACGGGTGTGGAGGTGCTGCTGGCCCGCCTGGTCGCGACCGGGCACGGCGAGCTGCCGTGCGCCGGGCCGCTGGGCCGCGAGTGGACGGTGGCGGAGCTGCGCGCCACGGTGGCCGCCGAGGCGGACGCCCTGGCCGCCCGGTTCGACGCCCGCAACGGGAACGACGGGGTGTCGTCGCGGCGGCGCGGGCAGCTGACCAGGGCCCCGCTGACCGACCGGCTGAACCTGGGCGTGCAGACGCAGGCGCTGGCCGCCGTCTCCTCCGCCGCTGTCCCCGCGGTCCCGGCGCAGACGGCAGCGACCGGAGGCGCCGCCGCCCTGCCGGAGGACTTCGCGGAACTCGTGGCGGAGGCACGGCGGTTGGACCGCAGCGGGCATCCCCGCGCCCGGGTGGTGTGGGACGCGGTGCTGGAACGGGCGGCCGGGTCCGACGCGGACTCCCCCGTCGTCGACGAGCTGCTGCGCGGCGAGATCGCCTCGGAGCTGGCCCAGCGGGCGGCCAACGCGGAGGACACCGACACCTGCACGGCCCGGCTGCGGGAAGCCGCCGAGCACTACCGGCGGGCCGGCCGGCCCGCCCGCCGTCTCGCCGCCGAGGCCCGGCTCACCTGGGCCGAAGCCACCCGCGACGACGCCCCGGACCCGATGGCCGCCGTCGAGGCGGCGTGGCCCGCGTTCGACGCCCAGCTGGCGGCTTTCGCCGCGCTGGCGGGTGCGGGTGAGGACGACCCGGAGGCGGCGCAGGAGCTGCTGAGCCGGAAGCTGGTGGTGCGTCAGAGCCGCGTCTTCACCGCCCGGCACGCCGCGCGGCGAGCCAACGGCCCGGAGGAGCACGCCCATTGGGCGGGGGTCTTCCAGGCGGAGGCCCGGGCGCTGATCGCCGAGGGCGCGGCGGCCGAACGTCCGCTTCAGGCGTCGGTGGCGTACGAGGTGCTGGCCGAGTTCCAGGCCCTGCACGGCGAGCCCGCGGAGGGCGAGGCGTCGGCGCGGCGGGCGCTGGAGCTGTTCGCCGAGCACGGGTGGGGCTGGCGGGTCCCCCGGGGCCGGCTGCTGCTCGCGCTCGCGCTGGGCAGCCAGGGCCGCGAGGCCGAGGCGATGGCGGAGCTGGAACGCGGCCTGGCGGAGGCGCACCCCGAGACGGAGCCGCAGGAGTTGACGCCGCTGCACCGGATGCTGGGCGGCATGGCGCTGCGCACCCGCCAGTACCGTACGGCGGTGCGCGCCTTCTCCGAGGCGGCGGCCCGCCTGGACCGCGAGGGCCGGCCCGAACAGGCCCGCGAGACCCGCTGGGAACTCAGCCGCGCCCTCCGCGCCCAGGGCTCCCTCGGCGACGCCGTCGCCGTCCTGGAGTCCCTGCTCCCGCCCGCTCCGGCGACCTCCCACGGCCTGGCAGTGGCCCCGACTCCGGCTCCGGCGGCGGCCGTCGGAGAGGGGACAGCCGATTCGGCGACCGTCCGGCCGCACCCGCCCACCGCGCCCGGCGTCGGGGGCCCCGCTCCCACGGAGGAGCCGAGCGGCACCGCCCCCAGCCAGGCCGACTCCGCTGCCGCCGCGAGCGCATCCGCGCCTGCGGCGCAGGACCCCTCTGCCTCCCCGGAGCGGGGCACGGATTCCGACCCCCGGTCCGCCCCCGTGGCGCGCGCAGCGGGTCCGGCGGGGGCAGCCCTGGGGGGCACGGCCGAACCCGCCCGGACGGCGGAGGCGCCGGACACGGAGGCGCAGTTGACGGCGCAGATACGGGTGGATCTGGCGAACGCGCTGCTGTCGCTGGGGGAGCACCGGGCGGCCGCCGCGGAGTTCCTGCAGTTGGCGGACGCCGTCAGCCGCTGGCCCGACAAGGCGCCGCTGACCAGCGCCGCGGCCGGAGCGGCCGGAGCCCTCGCGCTGGCCGGGAACTGGGACGGCGCCCGCGCCGCCCTCGACCGGGCACTCGCGTCCAACGCCGAGGCGCCGGACCTCCCGGATCTGACGGACACGCTGCGCACCCTCGCCGTCGAGGCCGTGGACGCGCGCGGGAACGACGCGGTCACCGAGGCGCTCGGCTACCTCGACCGGGCCGACGCGCTCCGCGAGGAGTTCGCCGAGGCCGCCCGCGCGCAGTTCGTCAGCGTGGAGGTGGACGAGGCGCAGTGCTGGTACACCCGCGGCCGCGTGCACGCCGCCACCGGGGAGCCGGCCGCCGCGCTCGACGCCTTCGAGCAGGCCGTGGCCGTCTACGAGCGCGCCGGTTACTCGGACGCGCCGCCGCGCTTCGAGGCGCTGCGGATGGCCGCTCTGGTCGAAGGCCGGGGCCTGGACCGTGCGGACGCGGCCCGGGCGCGGCTGGACAAGGCCGCCGCCGAGGCCGACGCCGCCGAACTCCCGGACGCGGCAGCGACGTTGCGCCGCCTTCGGGACAGCCTGGGCTGAACGGGTCCGCCGCGGGCCCCTGCATCAGGGGGCCCGCGGCGGACAGCCGCCTCAGCGGCGGGAGTTCAGGTACGACAGCAGGTAGAACGCCGTCGGCGAGCCGACGCCGGTGACGTCGTCGTAGCCGGTCGTCGCCTTCAGCGAGGAGTCGTCGCCGAAGCTGCGCACCGAGTACTTCAGGCCGCCGCTCGCGTCCAGTCCGTTGACGAAGTCCACCCGGACGTTGCCCAGTTGGCCCTTGGGATCGACCACGTCGTGGTACGCCGCCGTTCCGTAGCGGGCGTAGATGGCGGGGTTGGCGAAGCCGAGCGGGTGCCCGGCGGCCTGCTGGGCCAGCGCCTGGACGCCCGCGATCAGCGGGCTGGCCAGCGAGGTGCCGCCGATGCGGTACTCGCCGTAGGCGATGGAGCCGTCCGGCCAGGTCTCGCTCTGGCCGACCAGGAAGCCCGTCGTCGGGTCGCCGTCCGCGGCGATGTCCGGGACGACGCGGTCGACGGCGCCGGCCGTGGCCCCGGAGAGGGAGCGGGGGACGATCCCGCGCTGGTACCAGGGCTGCGCCGAACGCGCGCTGGTCCCGCCACCCGCGCCGTAGAGGTAGCCGACCGGGGTCCACGACTTCCCGTCCGCCGACAGGGTGAACTTGTCGGTGCCCCAGCCGCTCTCGAACTCGTAGCGCCCGTTCCGGCCCACCGCCAGCGAGGTGCCGCCGACCGCGGTGACCCAGGGCAGCGAGGCGGGCATGTCGCTCTGCTTGGTGCCGGTGTTGGCGACCTCGTCGCCGTTGTCGCCGCTGGAGAAGTAGAAGCCGATGCCCTCGACCGCCCCGCGCTGGAACAGCTGGTTGTAGACGGCGTCCAGCGAGGGGTCGGAGGCGAGCTCGGGCTCGCCCCAGGAGTTGCTGACGATGGTGGCCGAGCGCTGGTCGACGATGGTGTCGAGGGCGGCGATCAGGTCGTCGTCGTAGCAGGAGCTGGCGCCGACGTAGGTGATCCCGGCGTCGGGGGCCATGGCGTGGACCGCCTCGATGTCCAGCGACTGCTCGCCGTACCAGCCGGCCGCGCCGCAGCCGGTGTCCGAGGTGTCGGTGTGGGTCCAGTCGCCCATCGGCTGATCCCTGAACTGCCCGGCGCGGTACGCCTGGTCGCCGTTGCGGGCGGCGTAGGTGGCGATGTCGGAGGCGATGGTCGGCGAGTCGTAGGCGTCGACGATCGCGACCCGCACGCCCTTGCCGGTCAGTCCGGTGGCGGCGGCGCCGTAGGCGGAGCGCAGCTGGCGGCCGGTGTAGCCCTTGACGGCGTAGGGGGCGGCCACGCCACCGAACTGCGGCAGGGTGGTCGCCGTCTTCTCGCCGTAGTAGGCGGACAGCGGACCGGCGTTGACGAAGGCGGCGTCCGGCGGCGGCAGGGTGTCGTCGTGCCCCGCCTTGTGCGGGGCGTTGCTCAGGCCGGTGACGGAGAGCACCGCGGAGGCGACCGACGCGGGCACGGAGGCGTCCCGGTCGGGGGCACGGTAGGTGTGGCCGCCCTTGCGGAAGTTGCGCAGCTGGACGGCGAAGGCCCGTTGCACGGCGGCCACGGTGCCGTGGACGGTGAGGCTGTGCCGGTCGGCCGCGAAGACGGTGAGGCCGGCGGAGGTCAGCCAGGACCGGACGGCGGCGACCTGCTGCGGTGTCGCGCCGAACCGCTGGTCGACCTGAGCAGGCGTCAGGAAGCGACCGTAGGAGGGGGAGGCGGGGTCGGAGACGCTGCGGGCGAGGGCCTGCAGCCCGGCGCTGTCGCGGCCGGCGAGGTAGACGCGGGCGGTGACCTGGGCGCCGGAGGGTGTCCGTCCCTGGTCGGCGCCGGGCTCGGCCCAGGCGGGACGGGTGCCGGCGAGAGCCGAGCGGTGCCCGCCCGCGGCCGCCTGCGCGGGCGCTCCGGCGGCCACGGCGGCTGCTATGAGGGGGAGGGTCGCTGCCGCGACGAGAAGCGCGCGGCGTCGTGGACCGGTGTTCTGCATCTGACGCCTTTCAGATCGGGGGTGCTGATCTGACAACGGGGGAGGCGATACAGAACGCAAGAGAAGTGGGTCCGCTGACCCGGCGTCAAGAGGTGTGCCACCACCGGTCGTGAAGGCACTGTGACATGTTCGTTTCGCCCGGTGCGGGCGGCGCGGGCCGACGGGGCGTCAGTTCGCCTCGCTGCCCTGGAGTCCGGCGGTCCACTTCTCCTCGACCCGGCCCAGCCGCCAGACCGCCAGCGCCACGGCCCAGGTGAGCACGAAGAGGCCGACGATCCAGTAGCCGACGTTGTCCAGGCTGATCCCGCCGATCCACGCCAGCGGCCCGGAGGTGATGTCGAGCTTCTCCGACAGCAGCGACACGATCTCGATCCCGCCGATCACCAGGGCCACCGTGACGCTGAGCCCGGTGACGACCAGGTTGTAGTAGACCTTCCGGACCGGCTGCGAGAAGGCCCACTCGTAGGCGAAGTTCATGAAGCAGCCGTCGATCGCGTCCAGCAGCGACATGCCCGCCGCGAAGATGATCGGCAGCGTGAGGATCGCGTACCACGGCAGCGCGAAGGCCGCGGCGCCGCCGGCCAGCACCATCAGCGAGATCTCCGTGGCGGTGTCGAAGCCGAGGCCGAAGAGCAGCCCGACCGGGTACATGTGCCAGGACTTGCTGACGCCCCGGGTGACCCGGCCCAGCAGCCGGTTCATGAAGCCCCGCCGGTTCAGGTGCTCCTCCAGCTCCGTCTCGCTGTAGTCGCCGGAGCGCATCCGCCGGAAGACCTTGACGATGGCCCAGAACACGGCGAGGTTCAGCAGGCCGATCAGCAGCAGGAAGAGGCCGGACACCGAGGTGCCGACCATGCCGAGGGTGTTGTGCAGCGAGGAGTCGTCCCGCTCGACCTGCCCGGCGAGCGCGCGGACGCCGAGCGACAGCAGCAGGCAGAGCCCGAAGACGACGGACGAGTGGCCCAGGGAGAACCAGAAGCCGACGGACAGCGGCCGCTGACCGCCCGTCATGAGCTTGCGGGTGGTGTTGTCGATCGCCGCGATGTGGTCGGCGTCGAACGCGTGCCGCATGCCGAGGGTGTAGGCGGTCAGGCCCATGCCGACGCCGAAGACCTGGGTGCCGACCTGGTAGTGCTGCGGCGCGACCATCAGCACCAGCACGCCCCAGCCGACGACGTGCAGGGCGAGCACGAAGGCGGCCATGCCGCCGACACGTGCCCATTCGGGACCGGTGAGTGAGCCCTTGATCCGCGCGATCGTGGTCATGCCGCCGCCCCTCCTCGTCACCCTTACCGGGGACACGCTAGAGGCAGCGATCACGCAGTTGCAAGTTATGCGCAATAACGAGCCCTGGGCAGTACGGCGTGCGCCGCAGCGCGCGGTCGTGCGCTGCCCAGGGGCTCACTTCGCGTCGGTGGGCTCCTCCGGCTCCTCGGCGAAGTCGACCTTCCCCAGGGAGCGGTTCATGGCCTTGAGCAGCCACCAGGTGCCCACGCCCAGCGCGGCGAAGACGATGAAGCCGAGGATGCCCGGCGTGACCTTGTCGTTGGCCGTGTCCGCGGCGAGCTGGACCACGGCGGAGTGCATGGCGGTGTTCACCGTTCCATCGTCTCAGGCGCGCTCGGAGATCTTGGCGGCACCCACCGCGTCGGCGATCCCGGCGAACAGGTCGGCCTCCGGCAGGGTGGTGTCCACCAGCGAGCGGACCAGCTCGTAGTCCTCCGTCGGCCAGGCGTCCCGCTGGATCTCCAGCGGGACGCGGAACCACGGCCCGTCGGGGTCGATCTGGGTGGCGTGGGCGATCAGCGCACGGTCGCGGACCTCGAACCAGTCCCCGCAGGGCACCTTGGTGGTGATCTCCCGCGGCTTGCGGTCCGACTCCTCCCAGCGGGCGATCCACTCCTTGTAGGGGGACTCCAGGCCGCGCTGCTCCATGGCCTCGTGCAGCGCCTTGATCCGCTCCAGCGAGAAGCCGTGGTTGTAGTAGAGCTTGAGCGGCTGCCAGGGCTCCCCCGCCTCCGGGTAGGCGTCCGGGTCGCCGGCCGCCTCGAAGGCCACCATGGTGATCTTGTGGGTCATGATGTGGTCGGGGTGCGGGTAGCCGCCGTTCTCGTCGTACGTGGTGATCACGTGCGGGCGGAACTCGCGGATCAGCCTCACCAGCGTGCCCGCGGCCTCCTCCACCGGCTGCAGCGCGAAGCAGCCCTCGGGCAGCGGCGGCAGCGGGTCTCCCTCGGGCAGGCCCGAGTCCACGTAGCCCAGCCACGCCTGCCTGACGCCCAGGATCTCCCGGGCCGCGTCCATCTCCTTCGCCCGGACCTCGTGGATGTGCTCCTCGATCCACGGGTCGCCCTGCAGCTTCGGGTTGAGCACGGAGCCCCGCTCCCCGCCCGTGCAGGTGGCCACGAGCACGTCGACGCCGCGGTCCACGTACATCGCCATGCTCGCCGCGCCCTTGCTGGACTCGTCGTCCGGATGCGCGTGCACGGCCATCATGCGCAGTTGCTCAGTCACAACCCAGTGCCCTTCCTCGTCGGTCTCGGCACCTATAGTGACGGACGGAGGCAGCCCGGTAATTCCGCGCTGCCCCGAAGGAGGCGAAAGACCGATGACCACGACGACCGAAGGCGTACGCCCCCCGGCCGACCGCTACGGCCGCGCGCGCTCGGCGCCGGGCCGCGGACGGGTGGTCTACCTGGCCGTGGTCGGCGTCTTCCTCGCGCTCATCGCCGTGATCGGCTACCTGTACGTGTCCCGGTCCACGGTCTCCGGCGAGGTCGTGTCCTTCCACGCGGTGTCCGACACGCAGATGGACATCCGCATCAGCGTCAGCAAGGACGCCGGCCGCAGCGCCAGCTGCACCGTCCGCTCACGGGCGGAGGACGGCTCCGAGGTGGGCCGCACCACGGTCACCCTGGCGCCCGGGAGCGGGGACGTGACCACCGTCGTCCACCTGCGCACGACGGCCCGCGGCACGACGGGCGAGCTCGTGGGCTGCTCCTGACGCCGAGAAATTGTTACCCTCGGGGTTTCGCCCCTCTCGGAGACGGAAGACCGGGAGCGGGCGATGTGCTTTATTCCGAACCAGTACCTACGAGGAGCACCCTGTGACCCAGACCAGCGACAACGTCACCTGGCTCACGCAGGAGGCGTACAACCAGCTCCGCGCCGAGCTGGAGCATCTGTCGGGTCCTGCACGCGCCGAGATCGCCCAGAAGATCGAGCAGGCACGTGAGGAGGGCGACCTGAAGGAGAACGCCGGCTACCACGCGGCCCGCGAGGAGCAGGGCAAGATGGAGCTGCGCATCCGTCAGCTCACCCAGCTCCTGGAGCGCGCGAAGGTGGGCGAGGCCCCCGCCGACAACGGCGTGGTCGGCCCGGGCATGGTCGTGACCATCGCGTTCGACGGCGACGAGGACGACACCGCCACCTTCCTGCTGGGCTCGCGGGAGGCGGCCTCCGGGGACCTGGAGACCTACTCCCCCCAGAGCCCGCTCGGCCGGGCCATCGACGGCAGGAGCGTCGGGGACGACGCGACCTACGAGCTGCCGAACGGACGCAAGGCGTCCGTCCGCATCCTCTCGGCCAAGCCGTACACCGGCTGACTTCGTTCCGTTGCAGCCCCCTCAGGGGCGCGGGGAACTGCGCGACCAGCCCACCACTCACGGAGGTTCGACCCGCCACACGGGGCCGGACCTCCGTGAGTGGTGGGCTTGTCGCGGTGGGGGCACCTCCCGCCCGAAGGGTGGGGGCACCTCCCGCCCCAAGGGTGGGGGATCCCCGCGCCCCTGGCGGGGCGGGGGCTCAGGCGGTCGCCGAGCGGTACTTCCTGACGGAGAGCCAGGAGAAGACCGCCAGGATCAGCAGCGACCACCCGATGCTCACCGGAATGGCGTGCTGCATGGGCCACTGGTCGGTGGCGACGCCAGTCGGATTGCCGAAGAGCTCCCGGCACGCCTGCACCGTCGCGCTGAACGGGTTCCAGTAGGCCACCGCCTGCAGCCAGCCGGGCATGCTCGGGACCGGGGCGAACGCGTTCGAGATGAAGGTCAGCGGAAAGAGCCAGATCAGGCCCGCCGACGTCGCCGCCTCCGGGCTGCGCACGGAGAGGCCGATCAGCGCGCCGATCCAGGAGAAGGCGTAGCCCAGCAGCAACAGCAGCGCGAACGCGGCCAGGGCCTTCGGCACGCCGTTGTGGAAGCGCCAGCCGATCGCCGCGGCCACCAGGGCCAGCACGACCACCGTCAACGCGGTCTGCACCAGGTCCGCCAGCGTCCGGCCGACCAGGACCGCCGAGCGGGCCATCGGCAGCGAGCGGAACCGGTCCACCAGGCCCTTGGTCATGTCCTCCGCGATGCCCGCGGACGCGCCCGCCACCGCGAAGGTGACGGTCTGCGCGAAGATGCCGGCCATCAGGTACTGCTTGTAGGCATCCGGGTCGGTGCTCATGCCCGGCACCCGGATCGCGCCGCCCATCACATAGGTGAACAGCAGGACGAACATCACCGGCTGCATCAGCCCGAAGACGACGATCTCGGGGATGCGCAGCATCCGGCGCAGGTTCCGCTTGGCAACCACCCAGGAGTCGCGCAGCATCCGGCCCGCGCCGCGGCGGGTCGGGGCCGGGGCCCCGACGAGCGGGGGCGTGGTCGTCGCGGTCATGCCTCGACCTCCTCCGCCTCGGGCTCGGCCTCGGCCTGTTCGGTGGCGTGGCCGGTGAGCGAGAGGAACACGTCGTCCAGGGTGGGCCGGCGCAGGCCGATGTCCTGGATCTCCATGCCGCCGGCGTCCAGTTCGCGGATCACGTCGGCGAGCACCGCCGCGCCGCCGCTGACCGGGACGGTGATCCGGCGGGTGTGCGGTTCGACCGAGGGCTCGCCCTTCGCGTAGGGGCTCAACACCTGGACGGCACGCGACAGTTGGGATCCGTCCGCGATGACCACCTCGACCCGCTCGCCGCCGGTCTGCGCCTTGAGCTCGTCGGCGCTGCCGCGGGCGATCACCTTGCCGTGGTCGACCACCGCGATGTCGTGGGCCAGCCGGTCCGCCTCCTCCAGGTACTGCGTGGTCAGCAGCAGCGTGGTGCCCTCGGCCACCAGCGTCTCGATGACCTCCCACAGCGCCATCCGGTTGCGCGGGTCGAGCCCGGTCGTCGGCTCGTCCAGGAACATCACCGGCGGCCGGACCACCAGGGCGGCGGCGAGGTCGAGGCGGCGGCGCATGCCGCCGGAGTAGGTCTTGGCGGTGCGCCCGGCCGCGTCGGTGAGGTTGAACTGCTCCAGCAGCTCCCGGGCCCGCGCCTTCGCCTGACGGGCGCTCATCTGGTACAGCTCCCCGACCATCTGCAGGTTCTCCAGACCGGTCAGGTACTCGTCCACCGCCGCGTACTGGCCCGACAGCCCGATCCTGCTGCGCACCTGGTCAGGGTGCTTGAGCACGTCGATCCCGGCGACCACGGCCCGCCCGGAGTCGGGCCGCAGCAGCGTGGTGAGCACCCGCACCGCGGTCGTCTTGCCGGCCCCGTTCGGGCCGAGCAGCCCCAGCACCGTCCCCTCGGGGATAGTCAGGTCCACCCCGTCCAACGCGCGCACGTCACCGAAGGTCCTGACCAGTCCTTCTGCCTCCACAGCCAGCGTCATGCGCCCCAGCCTCCCCCGAACAGACGCATCATGCGACCGGAATCCGGCAACTGAGGGAGCGTCAGCTCCCGGACACCACCGCGTAGCCCTCGCCGCGCAGCGCGCCCCTCACGGCCGCGCAGTGGTCGGGGCCCTTGGTCTCCAGCTGCAGGTCCACCTCGACCTCGCCGAGCCCCAGCTTCGGGTCGGTGCGCACGTGGGCCACGTCGACGACGTTGGCGTCCGCGCGGGAGACCGCGCCGAGCAGCCCGGCCAGGACGCCGGGGCGGTCCGGGATGCGCACCCGCAGCGACAGGTAGCGGCCGGCGGCGGCCATGCCGTGGGCGAGCACGCGCTGCATCAGCAGCGGGTCGATGTTGCCCCCGGAGAGCACCGCGACGACCGGCCCGCGCAGCTCCTCGCGGTGCTCCAGCAGCGCCGCGACGGTGGCCGCGCCGGCCGGCTCGACGACGAGCTTGGCGCGCTCCAGGCAGAGCAACAGGGCGGCGGCGATGGCGTCCTCACTGACCGTCAGGACGCCATCGGCCAGCCTGCTGACCACGTCGAACGGGACGTCCCCGGGGCGGCCGACCTGGATGCCGTCGGCCATCGTCCCGAAGCGCTCCAGGGCGACCGGACGCCCCGCGCGGAGCGAGGGCGGGAACGCGGCGGCCCCGGCGGCCTGCACGCCGAGGACCCGGACACCGGGCCGCAGCGGCTTGACCGCGGCGGCGATCCCGGCGAGCAGCCCGCCACCGCCGACGGCGACCAGGATGGTGCCCACCTCCGGGCACTGCTCCAGGATCTCCAGCCCCACGGTGCCCTGCCCGGCGATGACGTCCGGGTGGTCGAAGGGGTGGATGAAGACGGCCCCGGTGGTCTCGGCGTACTCCAGCGCCGCGGCCAGCGTGGCGTCGAAGTTCTCGCCCACCAGCCGGACTTCGGCCCCGTACTCGCGGGTGGCGGCCACCTTCGGCAGCGGTGCCGCGGCGGGCATGAAGACGGTGGAGCGGACCCCGAGGATGCTCGCCGCCAGCGCGACCCCCTGCGCGTGGTTGCCCGCGCTCGCGGCGACGACACCCGCGGCGCGCTCGACGGGCGAGAGCCCGGCGATGCGGATGTACGCGCCGCGCAGCTTGAACGAGCCGGTGCGCTGCAGGTTCTCGCACTTGAGGTGCACGGGCGCGCCCGCGAGCGAGGAGAGGTGCCGGCTGCCGTGCATCTCGGTGGCACGGGCCACCCCGGCCAGCATCTTCTGCGCTCCGCGCACGTCGTCCAGGGTGATGGCCGTGGCGTCCATGGGTTCAGCCTAGGGCCTGCGGCGGCTACTCTCGTTGCACCGCAGTCGTCAGGCATTCCCCAGCAGATCGTGACCACGATGACCACAGCAGACACCGACGTCTACGACCGTCTCCAGTACCAGGTGGCCGTCTTCGCCCGGCGCGCGGAGCAGGCCCGTATGGGCGGGGTGGGCGACCAGCGCAACTCCATGGACCGGGCGGCGTTCCTGGTGCTCAACCGCCTGGACTGGACGGCGCCGATCGGGGTCAAGGGCCTGGCGGAGTCGATGGGGGTGGACTCCTCCACGGTGACCCGGCAGGTCGCTCCATTGGTCGAGGCGGGCCTGGTGGAACGCGTCCCCAACCCGGACGACGGCCGGGCCGTGCTGCTGGAACTGTCGCCGTTGGGGCGGAAGCGGCTGGAGGAGGTCCGGGCGTCGCGCCAGGAGATGATCGGTCGCCTGACGGAGGGCTGGACGCCCCAGGACCGCGAGCAGTTCTGCGAGTTGCTGACGCGCTTCAACGACGCCATCAAACTCTTCAAGCCCTGAGCAACCCCCCGCAGGGGCGCGAGGACACCGCACGACCAGCCCCCACCCCACGGAGGCTCGACCCGCAGATGGGGCCGAACCTCCCCGAGTGGTGTGTTGCTCGCGCCCGCGCGGCGGAGCCGCGAGTCAGCTGCAGCCCCGCGCCCCTGACGGGGCGTTGCCACCGGCTACTTGAGCGCTTCGGAAAGGTCCGCCAGCAGGTCGTCGATCGACTCGATGCCCACCGACAGCCGGACCAGGTCCGCCGGGACCTCCAGCGCGGAGCCCGCCGCGGAGGCGTGCGTCATCCGGCCCGGGTGCTCGATCAGGGACTCGACGCCGCCCAGCGACTCGCCGAGGGTGAACAGCCTGGCGCGGTTGCAGACCTGCACCGCCGCCTCTTCGCCGTCCTTGTGACGGAACGACACCATGCCGCCGAAGGCCCGCATCTGCTTCGCCGCGATCTCGTGGCCCGGGTGCTCGGGAAGTCCGGGGTAGAGCACCTGCGCCACCTTCGGGTGGCTCTGCAGGAACTCCGCGACCCTCGCGGCGTTGCTGCTGTGGCGGTCCATCCGGACGCCCAGCGTCTTGATGCCGCGCATCACCAGCCACGCGTCGAAGGGCCCGGCCACGCCGCCGATCGCGTTCTGGTGGTACGCCAACTCCTCGCCCAGCGCGGCGTCGTCGGTCACCAGCGCGCCGCCGACCACGTCGCTGTGGCCGCCCATGTACTTCGTCGTGGAGTAGACGACCACGTCCGCCCCCAGCGCCAGCGGCTGCTGCAGGTAGGGGCTGGCGAAGGTGTTGTCGACGACCAGGATCGCCCCCGCCTCGTGGGCGATGTGCGCGAGGGCGGAGATGTCCGCGATGCCGAGCAGCGGGTTGCTGGGCGTCTCCACCCAGACGACCTTGGTGTTCGGGCGGATCGCCGCCCGCACCTGCTCGGCGTGGTGCGTGTCGGCCACGGACCACTCAACTCCCCAGCGGGACAGCACCTTCGAGAAGAGGCGGAAGGTGCCGCCATAGGCGTCATTGGGGATGACGATGTGGTCGCCGGGCTTGGTCACCGTGCGCAGCAGGGTGTCCTCGGCGGCCAGGCCGGAGGCGAAGGCGAGGCCGCGGCGGCCGCCGTCCAGCGCGGCGAGGTTCTCCTCCAGGGCGGTGCGGGTCGGGTTCGCCGACCGGCTGTACTCGTATCCGCCGCGCAGGCCGCCGACGCCGTCCTGCTTGAAGGTGGACACCTGGTAGATCGGGGTGACCACGGCGCCCGTCTGCGGGTCGGCCTCCTGCCCGGCATGGATGGCCAGGGTCTCGAAGCCGTGTGCGCCGTGTGTGCTGTGCTGGTCGCTCATGGGGCCTGAGCGTAGTCCGATTTGCGCGGAGCGCCCTGCCGCGCGCCCGGGTGACGAGTCGTCACCACGGGGACGCGGAAACGTGACCGGCCCCGGGGTGGGCGTTCGATACGCTCGCGCGGTGAAGAAAACGAGCGCGGCCGCCGTCACCAGCCTGGTCGCAGCGGTGCTGGCACTGGTCCCGGTCGGGGTGGTCCTCGGGATCGTCGCGCTGTTCCGCATACCCAGGCGGGACCAGCGCGGGAAGCGGCTGGCGGTCGTCGCGCTCTCGGTCTGCGCGGGCTGGACGCTGGTGGCGATGGTCGCGGTGATCGGCGCGGCCGCCTACGTCGGCACCCGGCACGGCCTGATCACGGCCATGCGGACCGGCGTCTGCTACAACGAGCCGGACAACGCCACCGGCCAGGTGGACGTCGTCGGCTGCGCCGGGCAGCACGACGGGCAGATCGTGGCCCGGCCGCAGCTGGACGGCGGGCACGGGGGCTACCCGGGCGACGGGGCCACCATGCGGCGTTCGGTCGTGGACTGCGCCCGGGCCGTCGCCGCGGCCGTGCCGGACCCGGGGGCGCTCTCCCCGGACGTCGTCTTCTACGCCTACCCGCCGACCAGGGACGACTGGGGCCATGGCATCCGCGACAGCCTCTGCGTGCTGGCCGACGCCACCGGGCAGCCGTGGAGCGGCGACGCCCGCAGCCTCTCCGGCTACACCTCCGCGCAGCTGGCGCTGCTGCGGCCGACGTCGGAGTCGGTGCTGCTGCACCGCAAGATCGCCGCGCTGCCGCCGGAGAAGTGGCAGGCCGGGGTGGCCCTGGCCGAGGAACTGGTCACGGTGGACGGCACCGAGGCGGCCTTCCTGGACCGGGTGACCACCGGCGGCATGGCGGTGCGGGACAGCGCCGCCGCGCTCGCGTCCGCGCTCCGGGAGGAGATCCCCGCGGCCCAGCAGCTCGCGTCGGCCTCGGACGCGGGCACCTGGTCCGACGCGGAGCGGGGTTTCACCTCGGGCTGGGGCCCTTGGCCCAGCTACCAGGACCTGCACCACGCGATCGGGCTGTGACCACGAAGCGACGGGGCCGACGAGGCTGACGGCGCGTCAGAGGGCGCTGCCGGCCTTCCAGTCGGCCCAGGACAGGTTCCAGCCGTTGAGGCCGTTGGCCGGGTCGACGGTCCGGTCCCCGGAGTTGCGCACCTCGACCACGTCCCCGGTGATCGAGCTGTTGTAGAACCGCGCGGCCGGCGTGGACGGGTCCCCCGCGCCCTTGACGTCGTGCAGGCCCACGCAGCCGTGGCTGACGTTCTCGTTGCCGAAGACCGAGGCGGGCGACCAGTAGTTGCCGTGGATGAAGGTGCCCGAGGTGGTCAGCCGCTGGGCGTGCGGCACGTCCTTGATGTCGTACTCGCCGCCGAGGCCGACGGTCTGCGAGTTCATCCGGGTCTGCAGGAACTTCTCGGAGATCACCATCTTCCCGCCCCAGGTGGTGTGCTGGGGACTGCCGCCGGAGACCTTCCAGCGCTGGGTGACCTTGCCGTCGCGGGTGACCGTCATGGTCCGGGTGCCCAGGTCCACCACGCTGGTCTGGCTGCGCCCGATGGTGAAGACGACGTCCTTGGACTGGACGCCGTAGCGGCCGTCCGCGCCCTCGACGTCCTTGAGCCGGAGCCTGACGGTCACCCTCGTCCCCGCCGCCCAGTACTCCTCCGGACGGAAGTCGAGGCGGGTCGGGCTGAACCAGTGGCCGACGACCTCCACCGCGGGGGAGGCCGTCACGGATATCGCCTTCTCCACCGCGCCCCGGTGGGCGCTGCTGACGGGGTGGTCGAAGGTGATCGAGACCGGCATCCCCACACCGACCGTGCTGCCGTCCTCCGGCGTGTAGTAGCCGACGAAGGTCCTGGCCGGCTTGCCGGTGGTGAAACGGGTGGTGCTGGTCGAGGGCGTCCCCTTGCTGTCCAGGATCTTCGCGGTCAGCGTGTAGGAGGTGCCGGAGGCGAGCCTCCCGGTGCTGGCCCAGCTGGTCTGCCCGCCGGAGACGGCACCGCCGTCAGGGTCGCGGACTGGACCGTGCCGCCGCGGACGACCAGCTTGACGACGGAGCCCATGTCGACGCCGCGGGCGCCGTCCGCCGGGGTGACCGTCAGCTGCGCCGTGGAGGTGGTGGGGCTCGAACCGCCGTCGCCGGCACCGCCCTTGGGGCTGCCGGAGGACTTGCTCGAGCAGGCCGCCGTGAGCAGCACCGGCGCACTGGCCAGGCCCGCGACCACGGCCCGTCGACTCCACTGCCCCGCTGCCGCCATCGCCCCGCTCCTCGCTCGACCGTCCTGTCCGTCGGATCCCGACCAATCAGACATAACACGGATTCCACGAGCGGAGCCCGTGCCGGAACGAGAAGGAGACCCGCCTCACCCCGGGGCCGGGGCGGGACGGGTCTCCTGGGGCCTGTGCGGCGGATCTTCCCGGCCCGCACCGCCAGGCGCCCCTCCCCCGGCCTCCGGCCGGGAGGTGCCGCCATCCCGCGTCGGCGGAACGCCCGGGTACGTCCCGTACGAGGGCGCTCCGCCGCCTCGGAGCCGGCCGCACCAGGGGGCGCCTCCCGCGCGAAGGCGGGGAGGACGACGCGGGCCGGTCCGGAGTGATCCGCCGGACAGGCCCTGGTGCTGCGCGGGGTCTACGAGGAGGAGTCACTCCTCCTCGTAGACCTCCCAGTCCTCGTTGTCGGGGTCGTAGTCGACCGGCTGGGTCTCCCAGCTGGCCTCGGCGAGCTCGACGCCGGGGATGCCCTCCAGCAGGGCGACGGGGTCGATGAAGTGGGCGACGGCCCCGGCGGGGTCGACGTTGATGGCCTCGATGGCCTCGGCGCGCTCCTCGGGCTCGAGGAACTCGTCGTTGTTGACCTGCTCAAGTGCGGCGACCTGCAGCGCCTTCTCGTCCACCACCTCGGCGACAAGCTCGATCTGCAGACGGACGTAGCGGGGCGCGGCCTCGCTGCTCTCAGTACTCATGAGGCGGAGCCTATCCAAAGCGGCCACGGCTGATTAGCATCGTCGAAACCCTCCGCCCCCGGTCGGACGTTCGGACCACAGGAGCGCGCCTTGCCCTCTCGACTGCCGATGATCGCCGCCGCGGCCGGCCTCGCCGCCGTCGGCTCGCTGGCGATCGGCCCCGCCGACAGCCGGCCCACCGCGGCCGCGCTGCCCCACCCGGTCAGCCAGGACTCCGGCCGGGTCACCCAGGCGGTGGCCCAGGAACCCCACCAGCAGCCGGACGTCGCCTCCTACGCGATCGGCGGGGCGGGCTGCCTGCTCGCGGGCGCGGGCCTGTTCGTGGTGCTGCGCCGTCGCAACGCGCTCTGGGAGCCAACCGCCTTCTGACGGACGGCCGCTGAAAACCAGTCAGGGCCGGCCCCGAAGGGCCGGCCCTGCTGTCTCCGACGGATTCCCCCACCCGGGAACGCGGAGCTGGCGCCGTGGGGCCGCCGCACCCCGTCTGTCGACGGGGGCGGGACGACGGCGTCCCCACGGGCGGGACGCGGCCGGCCGGGTCAGGGCCGGACCGACGCGCCCGAGGTGACCGCGGTGCCCGGGAGCCGCTCCGGACTGCTGCTGTCACCACGCTCGGCTTCTTGCCGTGACCACTACGATGCCGGAGCCGTGTTAAGCCCGTGCTGCCGGTGCGTGACGCGGGTGTACCGATTGCGCGACAGCACAGTGAGCAGTCGAACTACCGCTCGCCACCTGCGCGTCGTCTGCCGGGCCCGGAGCGCGGCCCCCGGACCGCCCCGGCGGGCTACTTGCGGTCAGCCAGGAACGAGAGCAGGTCCTGCCGGGTCACGATGCCCTGCGGCTTGCCGTCCACCAGGACCACGGCGGCGTCGGACTTCTCCAGCGCGGCCATCAGCGAGCTGACCGACTCCTTGGAGCCGACCACCGGCAGCGGCGCGGACATGTGCTGCCCCAGCGGCTCCTCCAGGGAGAAGCGCTTGGCGAACAGGCCGTCCAGCAGCTCGCGTTCGACGATCGAGCCGATCACCTCGCCGGCCATGACGTCGGGGTGGCCGGCGCCCGGGGAGACCACCGGCATCTGCGAGACGCCGAAGTCGCGCAGCACCTGGACGGCCTCGCCCACGGTCTCGTTCGGGTGCATGTGGACGAACTGCGGGATGCCCTCGTGCTCCAGGGCGTCCTTGCGCTGCAGCACGTCCCCGGCGGTGGCCTCGTCGCCGGCCTCCTCCAGGAAGCCGTAGTCCTGCATCCAGTCGTCGTTGAAGATCTTGCTGAGGTAACCGCGGCCGGAGTCCGGCAGCAGGACGACGACCACGTCGTCCGGGCCGAGCTCCTTGGCGACCTCCAGCGCGGCGACCACGGCCATGCCGCAGGAGCCGCCGACCAGCAGGCCCTCCTCCTTGGCCAGGCGGCGGGTCATCTGGAAGGAGTCCTTGTCGGAGACGGCGACGATCCGGTCGGCCACCTTGGGGTCGTAGGCGGTCGGCCAGAAGTCCTCGCCGACGCCCTCGACCAGGTACGGGCGGCCGGTGCCGCCCGAGTAGACGGAGCCCTCCGGGTCCGCGCCGACGACCTGGACCTTCCCCTTCGAGACGTCCTTGAGGTAGTTGCCGGTGCCGGAGATCGTGCCGCCGGTGCCGACGCCCGCGACGAAGTGGGTGATCCGGCCGTCCGTCTGCTCCCACAGCTCGGGGCCGGTGGAGTGGTAGTGCGAGGCCGGGTTGTTCGGGTTGGAGTACTGGTCCGGCTTCCACGCGCCCGGCGTCTCACGGACCAGGCGGTCCGAGACGTTGTAGTAGGAGTCCGGGTGCTCGGGGGCGACGGCGGTCGGGCAGACGACGACCTCGGCGCCGTAGGCCCGGAGCACGTTGATCTTGTCAGTGGACACCTTGTCCGGGCAGACGAAGATGCACTTGTAGCCCTTCTGCTGGGCCACGATCGCCAGGCCGACGCCGGTGTTGCCACTGGTCGGCTCGACGATCGTGCCGCCGGGCTTGAGCTCGCCCGAGGCCTCGGCCGCCTCGATCATCCGCATGGCGATGCGGTCCTTGACCGAGCCGCCGGGATTGAAGTACTCGACCTTCGCGAGAACAGTGGCCTGGATGCCTTCGGTGACCTTGTTCAGTTTCACCAGAGGGGTGTTGCCGACCAGGTCGATGATCGAGTCGTGGTACCGCACGGGTTCCTCCGCGGTTCGCCGGAAATACACGGAGCTGCACGGTCTGTCGGCCCCGTACCTGCCAGCGTAGTGGGGCATGCTCAATGGGTACGTCCCTTACAGGACGTCACCGGAGTCCTTCACCGGGGGTGGTCATGTCAAGAGCACGCGTTGCCCGCCGGATCGCCGCAGCCGCCGCCTACGGCGGCGGCGGCATCGGTCTGCTGGGCGTCGGCCTGGCGGGTCTGCTGCTGACCGAGGCCAAGCTGGCCGAGCACACGCTGAACACGCTCCAGGGCGAGCCGCCGCGCGCGGACGGCCTCTACGGCCCCGAGTTCGCCGACAACGGCGAGCCGCCGCTGCTGCTCGCCGTCCTCGGCGACTCCACCGCGGCGGGGTTCGGCGTCAACCGCGGCCGGGAGACGCCGGGCGCGCTGCTCGCGGGCGGCATCTCCTCCATCGCCGAACGGCCCGTCAGACTGCAGGTGTCCGCGTTCAACGGGGCCACCTCCGCGGATCTGGACAGCCAGGTCACCGAGGTCCTCGGCGGCGAGCGCGTGCCCGATCTGGCGCTGCTGATGATCGGCGCCAACGACGTCACCCAGCGGCTCAAGCCGGCCGAGTCGGTCCGGCTGCTCGGCGACGCGCTGCGGCGGCTGAGGGCGGCGGGCACCGAGGTCGTCGTCGGCACCTGCCCGGACCTGGGCACCATCGAGCCGGTCCGGCCGCCGCTGCGCTGGCTGGCCCGGCGGGCCAGCCGCCAGCTGGCCGCCGCGCAGACGATCGCCGTGGTGGAGGCGGGCGCGCGCAGCGTCTCGCTGGGCGACCTGCTGGGGCCGGAGTTCCGCGGCCGGCCGGAGATGTTCGCCTCGGACCGGTACCACCCCTCGGCCCAGGGCTACGCCACCGCCAGCATGGCGCTGCTGCCCACGCTCTGCGCGGCACTCGACCTGTGGCCGGTCCCGGCGGCGGACGCGGCCGAGCAGTCCGCAGTGCTCCCGGTCGCCCAGGCCGCGGCCGCGGCCGCCCGGCAGGCCGGCACCGAGGTGTCCGGCGCCGAGGTCCAGGGAGCGGGCTCCGGCCCGCGCGGCCGCTGGGCGTCCCTGCTGCAGCGCCGCGGACGGAATCTGGCGGAGCGTCAGCTGTCTACGTCAGACAACTCACACGGGGTCGGCGCCGATCTGGGTGCTACCTGACGGTAGCTTCTGGCGCAGGTCCCTGTCCCGCACACGCGCCCCGAGGAGTTCCGATGCCCGAAGCCGTCATCGTCAGCACCGCCCGGTCCCCCATCGGCCGGGCCTTCAAGGGCTCGCTCAAGGACCTGCGGCCGGACGACCTGACCGCGACGATCATCCAGGCCGCCCTGGCCAAGGTCCCCGAGCTGGACCCGAAGGACATCGACGACCTGATGCTCGGCTGCGGCCTGCCCGGCGGCGAGCAGGGCAACAACCTGGGCCGCATCGTGGCCGTGCAGATGGGCATGGACCACCTGCCGGGCTGCACGATCACCCGCTACTGCTCCTCCTCGCTGCAGACCTCGCGGATGGCCCTGCACGCCATCAAGGCGGGCGAGGGCGACGTCTTCATCTCGGCCGGCGTCGAGATGGTCTCCCGCTTCGTCAAGGGCAACTCGGACTCGCTGCCGGACACCCACAACCCCCTGTTCGCCGAGGCCGAGGCGCGCACGGCCCGCGTCGCCGAGCAGGGCGCGGACTCCTGGCACGACCCGCGTGAGGACGGCCTGGTCCCGGACGCCTACATCGCCATGGGCCAGACCGCGGAGAACCTGGCCCGGCTCAAGGGGATCACCCGCGAGGAGATGGACGAGTTCGGCGTCCGCTCGCAGAACCTGGCCGAGAAGGCGATCCAGGACGGCTTCTGGGCCCGCGAGATCACCCCGGTCACGCTGCCGGACGGCACGGTCGTGGCCACCGACGACGGCCCGCGCGCGGGCGTGACGCTGGAGGCGGTCTCCGGTCTCAAGCCGGTCTTCCGCCCGGACGGCCGGGTCACCGCGGGCAACTGCTGCCCGCTGAACGACGGCGCGGCGGCGTTGGTGATCATGTCCGACACCAAGGCGCGCGAGCTGGGCCTGACCCCGCTGGCCCGGATCGTCTCCACCGGCGTCTCCGGCCTCTCCCCCGAGATCATGGGCTACGGCCCGGTCGAGGCATCCCAGCAGGCCCTGCGCCGGGCGGGCCTGACGGCCGCGGACATCGACCTGGTCGAGATCAACGAGGCCTTCGCGGCCCAGGTGATCCCCTCCTACCGCGACCTCGGCTTCGACCTCGACAAGGTCAACGTGAACGGCGGCGCGATCGCGGTCGGCCACCCCTTCGGCATGACCGGCGCCCGGATCACCGGCACGCTGATCAACTCGCTGCAGTGGCACGACAAGCAGTTCGGCCTGGAAACCATGTGCGTCGGCGGCGGGCAGGGCATGGCCATGGTCATCGAGCGGCTCTCATAGAAACTTCAGCATTACCCGTTTGGCGGTACTGCCGTCGGGGAATGGCCGGATCACGTTGCGCGAGGATCCGGCCATTCTCGGTGATATTCGAGCAGGTTTTTATACGTTCCGCGACCGCATGATTCCGCAGCGTTGCCAAATTCCGCCCGGGATTGTCACAGGTCACATATGAGAGGGACATTTCCCTGTGCCGGGAATCCCCCCGGTGCGGCACTGTTGGGGTGACCGCCTGAACGACTCCCGCAAGGGGTGCCTCCCGTGACCGTCCTGCTTCTCGTCCTGCTGCTGTTCGTGGCCGCCGTGGCGTGCGCCGCGTTCATCGGCCAGCGCGCCCTTGCGCGCCGCCTCGAGTCAACCGTGCGCTCGGCCGTCTCCGCGGCCCTGGCCGACGAGCGCGAGCGGGAGATCGCCGAGGCCCGGGCCTTCTGGGCGGAGCAGGAGGCCCGCGCCGAGGCCGACACCGTCGAGCCGCCGGGCGAATCCCTCTTCGACCGGAACACCCTGTTCCTCCCCGCCCCGCGTGGCTACGTGGACGAAGAGGGCACGCTGGACCCGGAGTTCGCGGACGCGCTGAAGTCCGCGCTCGAGGACATGATCACCGAGGGCGACCGCCGCACCACCGCTCCGCACCCCGCGCAGCCCGGGTTCGTCCCCCAGCCCACGCCCACCCCGGAGTGGACCGACCTGCGGCTGATGGAACTGGTCGACGTCGGCACGGCGCTGCGCGACGTGCGCCCGGGCCCGATGGGCACGCTGGACGTCTACGTCTTCGAGGACGAGACCACCCTGTGCATAGCGCCGGGGGACCCGGCGACCGGCGCGAAGATCCGTGAGGCGGTGGACCGCGGCGAGGACGTGCGGCTGCTCGGTTCCTCGCGCCTGCCCGGCGCCCACGCCCTGACCTTCGCCCTCGGCGACGAAACCGTCTACGTCCTCGCGGATCGCGTCGTCGCCAGCCTCTAGCCCGTGGGGCCCGCCAGGGCCCCTCAGGGGCGCGGGGAACTGCGCGGCCAGCCCACCACCCACGGAGGTTCGTCCCATCAACGGGT
>NZ_JBHSQJ010000072.1:0-60510 GCF_042658505.1 Streptacidiphilus monticola
CCCGAGTGGTGTGTTGCTCGCGCAGTTCCTCGCGCCCCTCGCGGGCCTGCGGCCCTGAACGGGTCTCTCGGGAGGCGAAGCGGACAAACGTGTTCATATCGTGTGATTACCGCTGCCCACACGACCTGACCCTGCGACCCCCGGAGGCGCCGTGCCGCGCGTGGCGAAGGGCTCTCGGTTCGGGCTGGCGCGGATCGCCACCGTGCTCGCCGCCGCCGTGCTGCTGCTCGGGGGCGCGGTTCCCTACGTCGGCGGGGCCGCCCGCACGTACCACGCCTACCTCGTCGTCGGTCGGACGGACGGCCCGCAGGGCGTCGCGCAGGCGACGGACGCGGTCCGGGCCGCGCACGGGATCGTCGGGCAGGCCTACCCGCAGGTGGGCGTCGTCCTCGCCTACGGCTCGACCGCGGACTTCGGCGCGCGGCTGCGGGCCCGGCCGGACATCGTCGCCGCCGGGGCGAGTCGGACCGTCGCGGTGCAGAACCCTCCCATCGGCAGCGCGGACGGGCTCGAGGGGGACGACGTGCCGTTCGCCGGTGATCCGGGCGGTCGGCCGGCCTGGAACCAGAGCATGATCGGCGAGAGCATGGGTGTCCCGGTCTCCGCCGACGCCCTGCACAAGGTCGTCGTCGCGGTGCTCGACTCGGGCGTGGACGAGCGGCACCCGGACCTGCGCGCCGCCGTCGACACGTCCCGCTCGGCCTCCTGCGGGACCGGCGTGCCCGACACCCGGCAGGGGGCCTGGCGGCCCGACAGCAGGATGAGCGAGAGCGGCCACGGCACCCATGTCAGCGGCATCATCGCCGCCGACCGGGCCGACCAGCACCACGGTGTGCGCGGCGTCGCTCCCGGGGCGCGGATCGCCGCCGTGCGGCTGCTGAGCGCCAACGGGCAGTACTACGGCGAGAACCTGGTGTGCGGGTTCCTCTGGGCGGCCGACCACGGCGCCCGGGTGATCAACGACAGCTACTTCGCCGACCCGTGGAAGTACAACTGCCCCGGTGACCCCGACCAGGCCGCGATCATCGCCGCCGTCGGCCGGGCCGTCGCGTACGCGCAGGCCAAGGGGGCCGTGGTGGTGGCCTCCGCCGGCAACGACGCGCAGGACCTCGGCGGTCCCCGTACGGACGACCGCAGCCCCAACGACCACGTGGACGGCCCGGTGACGACGCGTCAGCTCGGTCCCGACTGCGTACGGCTTCCGGGCGGCCTGCCGGGCGTCGTCGACGTCAGCGCGCTGGACGCGCAGGGGAACCTGGCCGGGTACTCGAACTGGGGTCGCGGCTGGATCTCCCTGGCCGCGCCTGGCGGCGACCCCGACGGCGGCGAGCAGCAGTCCGTGATCTCCGACTGGCCCGGCGACCGCTACGCCGCGCTGGCCGGCACCTCCATGGCGGCGGCCCACGTCAGCGGCGTCGCCGCGCTCTACGCCGCGCTGCACCCGGGGGCCGGCTCCGCCGAGCTGGTGCGGGAGATGGAGCGGGCGGCGCTGCCGCTGGACTGCCCCGGCCACGACGTGAAGTCGCGTGCCTGCACCGGGGCGGCCTACTTCGGCTACGGCCTGGTGGAGGCGCCGCACTGACGGACGGTCAGGTGGTGAGCCCCAGCGCGCGGCTGAAGTAGCCGAGGAGCAACTGCTCCATTTCTTCCACGAGTTGAGGCAGGCGCTGCTCGTCGGCGGCGACCAGCAGCGGGAGGATGCCCTTGAAGGCCGCCACGGTCACCTCGGCCACGTCACGGATGCGGTCCTCGGGGACCTCCGGCGCGTAGCGGCCGAGCAGGGCGCCCATCCGGGCGAGCAGTTCGGCGTGCAGGGGGGCGTGGACGTCGACCAGGCGCTGCGGGGCGTCCGGCCCCATGAAGAGCACGGGGCAGGCCGGGTTCTCCCGGTTGAAGCGGACCGTGGTGAGCACCGCCGCGTCCAGGACCTCGGCCAGGGGCGGGAGTTCGGCGTCGTCCGGGTCGACGGCCAGCATCAGGTGCAGTTCGTTCAGCTTGGCCGCGAAGACCTCGCCCAGGGCGTCGGCGATGGCGTCCTTGTTCGGGAAGTACTGGTAGAGCGTGCCCGGTGAGACGCCCGCGCGGGCGGCGATGGCGTTGGTCGTGGTCGCCGAGTAGCCGGACTCCGCGAAGACCTCGCCCGCCGCGGCCAGCAGCTGCTCGATCCGCCGCTCACCCCGCGCCTGGCGGCGCTTGGGCCGCGTCGCCGTCTCCACCTGCTCTGCCATGCCCGTGAGTCTAGGTCGCGTTGACGAATACGAGCAATCACTCGTAATCTGCGGGCCAGGAAAACACGAGTCATCGCTCGTGTTTCATGACTTCCTGTCCAGGGGGACCGCCATGCCCGCAACACCGGACGCACCGGCTCGGGGAAACCGCTGGTGGACGCTGGGGATCACCGCCATCGCCACCTTCATGCTGATGCTCGACCTCACCGTGGTGAACGTCGCGCTGCCCGACCTGCGCACCGCCCTGCACGCCGACTTCAACGGTCTCCAGTGGGTGCTCGACGCCTACGCGCTGACCCTCGCCGCGTTCCTGCTCACCGGCGGCTCGCTCGCCGACCGGCTCGGCCGCAAGCGGGTCTTCATGGTCGGCTTCGCGCTGTTCACCGTGGCCTCGCTGGCCAGCGGCGCCGCGGGGGACATCCTCACCCTCAACCTCGCCCGGGGCGCCCAGGGGCTCGGCGCGGCCGTGCTCTTCTCCGTCAGCCCGGCGCTGATCAGCCAGGAGTTCCACGGCCGCGACCGCGGCACCGCCTTCGGCGTCTTCGGCGGCGTCTCCGGGCTCGCCATCGCCTTCGGCCCGCTGATCGGCGGAGCCCTGACCACCGGGCTCGGCTGGCGCTGGATCTTCCTGCTCAACGTGCCGATCGGCGTGGTCGCCATGGTCCTCGGGCAGCTGCGCATCCGCGAGTCCCGGGAGCCCGGGGCGCACCGGGTGGACTGGCCCGGACTGGCGGTCTTCTCCGCCGCGCTGACGCTGCTCGTGCTCGGCTTCCTGCGCGGCGAGCCGGAGGGGTGGACCAGCCCGCTGATCGTCTCCCTCTTCTCCGGCGCGGTCGTGCTGCTCTACCTCTTCGTCCGGCTGGAGCGCCGGGCCGGGGCGGCGGCGATGCTGGACCTGTCGCTGTTCCGCATCCGCACCTTCAACGGCATCTCGGCCGCCACCTTCCTCGGCAACGCCGCCGGCATGTCCTCGATCTTCATCGAGGTCTCCTACATGCAGAACGTGCTCGGCTCCTCCCCCTGGCAGGCCGGACTGCGGTTCCTGCCGCTGACGCTGACCCTCTTCGTCGTCGCCGCCGTCACCGGCAGCCTGACGGTCCGGGTGCCGCCGCGGCTGCTGGTCGGCACCTCGCTGACGCTGATGGCCGCCGGCCTGGCCCTGGTCGGGCTGGTGGACACGCACAGCACGTGGACCGCGCTGCTGCCCAGCATGATCGCGACCGGCGCCGGGATGGGGATGTTCAACCCGCCGCGCGCCTCGCTGTCCATCGCGGTCGTCGAGCCCGGCCGTGCCGGGATGGCCGCCGGAATGGGCGAGACCTTCCAGCAGGTCGGCGTCGCGGTCGGCATCGCCGCCTTCGGCGCGCTGTTCCAGCACCGGGTGGTGGACGGCTTCCAACACACTGCCGTGGCAGGCCAGTTGGGCCCGCAGGCGCACGCCGCGGCGGAGGCCGTGGCCGCAGGGGCGGGCAACCAGGTGGCGCAGGCCGCCCCCGGCGGTATCGCCACCGCCGTCGCGGACGCCGCGCGCAGCGCGTTCGTGGACGGCATGGGACAGGTCTTCTGGGTGTGCGCGGCCACCGCGGCCGTGGGCGCGGTGATCGCCTTCTTGGCCATCCGCCGCAGCGACCTGCACGCCACGGCACTGGCCGGCGCGGAGACCGGGGCGCCGAGCGGCGCGGGCGCCGGCGTGGATGGCGGCGTCGATGCCGGCGCCGACGCCGACGCCGGCGACGGCCGCCCGTCCGTCCGGCCTGCGGCCGTCTGACGGCCGGTCAATCCGTCTCGCCATGCGGTCCCCGGGAGCGAACCCACTTGCCTCCGGGGGCCGTCCGCGTTGCATGATCACCCGATGGACGCCACCTCACCCTCGCAGCGCGCTGTCGTGCGCGACTCGCTGGGCGTCGGTCTGGCCGTGGGCACCTCCGGGGTCGCCTTCGGCGTGGCCGGCGCCGCGGCGCACCTGACGACCTGGCAGACCTGCGCGCTCAGTCTGCTCGTCTTCACCGGCGCCTCGCAGTTCGCGGTCGTCGGCGCCCTCGCCGCCGGAGCGGCCCCGCTCGCCGCCGTGCTCGGGGCGCTCTTCCTGGGCGTCCGCAACGCCTTCTACGGACTGCGGCTGGGCGCCCGGCTGGAGCTGCCGCGCGCGCTGGTGCCGCTGGCGGCGCAGCTGGTGATCGACGAGACGGCGGCCGTGGCCCTGGTCCAACCGGACCGGCGCAGCGTCCGGACCGGCTTCTGGACGACCGGCCTGAGCCTCTTCGCCCTGTGGAACCTGACCACGCTGGCCGGGGCACTCGGCGCGACCGCGCTCGGCGACCCGGCCCGGTACGGCCTGGACGCGGCCGGGCCCGCGGTCTTCCTCGCGCTGCTGGCCCCGCGGCTGCGGGAGGGCGGCGAGGAGCGGACCACCGCACTCCTCGGCGCGGCGCTGGCCCTGGCCGCGACGTTCGTGCTGCCGGCCGGCGTCCCGGTGCTGGTGGCGTTGGCGGCGGTCCCGGTGGTGATGCTGACGCGACGTCAGCAGGGCACCGGCCGCGACGGAGGGCAGGGCTGATGGGCATGGTGTGGATCGCGGTCCTGGGCACGGCGGCCGGGTGCTACCTGCTCAAGCTGCTCGGACTCTCCGTCCCCGCGGGCCTGTTGGAGCGCCCGGCGGTGCGCCGGTTCGCCGGGCTGGCCCCGGTGGCGCTGCTGGCGGCGCTGACGGCACTGCAGACGTTCGGGCACGCAGCCCACGGCCTGGTCCTGGACGCCCGCGCGGCGGGGCTGGCCGCGGCGGCGCTGGCGGTGTGGCGGCGGGTGCCGTTCCTGCTGGTGGTGCTGGTCGCGGTGGTGGTCACCGCGCTGGTCCGGACGGCAGGGTGAGCGGGGAGGGTGAGCGGGGATACTGGAGCCCATGCGACTGACGGAGTTCTGGAAGCGGATGAACGCGTACTTCGGCGAGGCCTACGCGGAGAGCTTCGCGAAGGACCATGTCATGAGCGAACTCGACGGTCTGACGGTCAGTGAGGCGCTGGCCTCGGGCTGGGACGCCAAGACCGTCTGGCAGGTCGTCTGCGACAACCAAGGCGTCCCCGCCACCCTCCGCTGACCGCTGGCGCGGGCTGCCCCTGAAGCCCCACTCGCCCAACCCCGCCCCACGCCAGCCCCGGGGCTGCACGCCGGGCTCCGTCGGCCCGCGCTCCGCCCGCCCCGGGCTCCGCGGTTAGGCCCCAGCCTCGGCTATCGGGCGTGGGCCTGGGCTTGCCCGGCCCGGCCTCGGCTCCGGGCCCGCTTAGTCCGCCTGACCTGCCTCTTCGACTTCGGCTCCCGGCCGTGCTCGGGCTCCGCCGCCCGGCTTGGCTTGGCGGTCCGCTTCGGGTGGGCCTCGGCCTGGGCTCCGCCCAAGGCCTCGGGCTCGGGCCGCCGGGCTCCACAGGCCCGGGCTCCGTCGGCCCGGCGCGCGGGCGGCTTCAGGGGGCGACCCGGGCCGGCCGTGCGCCGGGGGCGGGATCCAACGGGGCGTCAGGCCGGGGCGGGGGCAGGTTCCTCGGGTTCGACGGGAGGGGGAGGGGCGCCGGGGCCGCCGGTTTCGAGGACCTCGTAGCGGGTGAGGTAACTGCCCACCACCGACTGCACCGTGGCCGTGACCGGGATGGCGATGATCGCGCCCACGGCGCCCAGCAGTGCCGCGCCCACGATCACCGACCCGAACGCGATCGCGGGGTGGATCTCCACAGTCCTCGCCGTGATCCGCGGCTGCAGCAGGTAGTTCTCCACCTGCTGGTACACCACCACGAAGGCGACCACCCACACGCAGTCCCAGGGGTCGATCGTCAACGCCACCAGCGCCGGCAGTGCGCCCGCCAGGTAGGTGCCGATGGTGGGCACGAACTGCGAGACCACCCCCACCCACACCGCCAGTGCCGCCGCGTAGGGGATGCCCAGCACCCGGAGCATCACGTAGTGCGCGACCGCGGAACAGAGGGCCAGCAGCGCGCGGGAGTAGAGGTAGCCGCCGGTCTTCTCGATGCCCACCTCCCACGCGCGCAGCACGCCCTCCTGCCGGTGGGGCGGCAGTACCGAGCAGATGCTGCGCCGCAGCCGCGGGCCGTCCGCGGTGAAGTAGAAGGTGAACAGGGCGATGGTGAACAGCTGGAAGAGTCCGCCGAGCAGCGAGCTGGAGACGCCCCAGATGTTGTTGGCCGCCTTCTGCGCGTACTGCTCCACCGTCCCGGCGTTGCTGAGCAGGCCTTGCTGCAGCGTGCCGATGGAGAAGTCCTGGTGGAACGTGCGGTTCAGCCACTGGATCGCGTTGTCGACCAGGTGCGGCAGCTCTGCCGCCAGCTGGCCGACCTGGTCGACGAGGAGGGTGACCATGGCCGCCACGAAGGCCCCGGTCAGCACCAGGACCAGCAGGAACACCAGGAAGGTGGCCAGCCCGCGGCGCATGCCCCGGGCGGCCATCCGGCCCACGGCCGGTTCCATGGCCAGGGACAGCACGAAGGAGACGAGCAGCGTGGAGAGGAAGCCGGTCAGCCTGACGAAGGCCCAGCTGCCCAGCTGGTACGCGGCGAGCAGGGCGAAGGCGAGCAGCAGCGCCCGGGGCAGCCAGCGGGGCAGGGCGGTGCCGTTCGGCTCCCGCCCGTGCTGCGCGTCGCGCACTCGCTGCCGTCGCTGACCTCGTGCGTTCTGTTCGCTGTCGACCACGTCGCTCAGTCTCTCCTATCGCTCCGCAGGAACCCGTGGCGTGTCGCCGCAGATAATCGAACTCACGTTCCCTATACTGTGCGGCGGCGAGTTATCCACAGGCATTCGGGATTCGGGCCGTTTGTCAGTGGCACGCGCTAGCGTCTTTGGTGATGAAGCGCTCAGCACAACCCCCCAGGGTGGAATCCATGGCAGCGAACGACCGCGAGCGGGCTCTCGAGACCGCACTCGCCCAGATTGAACGGCAGTTCGGCAAGGGCTCGGTGATGCGCCTCGGCGACGAGGCGCGGGCCCCGATCGAGGTGATCCCGACCGGTTCGATCGCCCTCGACGTCGCGCTCGGCGTCGGCGGCCTGCCGCGCGGCCGCGTGGTGGAGGTCTACGGGCCGGAGTCGAGCGGTAAGACCACGCTGACCCTCCACGCCGTCGCCAACGCGCAGAAGGCCGGCGGCATCGTCGCCTTCGTCGACGCCGAGCACGCCCTCGACCCGGAGTACGCCAAGAAGCTCGGCGTCGACACGGACGCCCTGCTGGTCTCCCAGCCGGACACCGGCGAGCAGGCGCTGGAGATCACGGACATGCTGATCCGCTCCGGCGCCATCGACCTCATCGTCATCGACTCGGTGGCCGCGCTGGTGCCCCGCGCCGAGATCGAGGGCGAGATGGGCGACTCCCACGTCGGCCTCCAGGCCCGGCTGATGAGCCAGGCCCTCCGCAAGATCACCGGTGCGCTGAACCAGTCCAAGTGCACCGCGATCTTCATCAACCAGCTGCGCGAGAAGGTCGGCGTGATGTTCGGCTCGCCGGAGACCACGACCGGTGGCCGTGCGCTGAAGTTCTACGCCTCGGTGCGTCTGGACATCCGCCGCATCGAGACCCTCAAGGACGGCACCGAGGCGGTCGGCAACCGCACCCGGGTCAAGGTCGTCAAGAACAAGGTCGCCTCGCCGTTCAAGCAGGCCGAGTTCGACATCATCTACGGCCAGGGCATCAGCCGCGAGGGCGGCCTGATCGACATGGGCGTGGAGCACGGGTTCATCCGCAAGTCCGGCGCCTGGTACACCTATGAGGGCGACCAGCTGGGCCAGGGCAAGGAGAACGCGCGCAACTTCCTCCGCGACAACCCCGACCTCGCCGACGAGATCGAGAAGAAGATCAAGGAGAAGCTGGGCGTCGGCCCGCGCCTGGACGCCCCGGCCGAGGGCGACGCGGTCGCCCCCGCCGTCGCCGAGGCCGCCGTTCCGGCGCCGAAGACCCCGGCCGCGCGTGGGGCCAAGGCCAAGGCCGCTGCCGAGTAAGCACCTTGGCAGAGTGAGCGCGTGACTGGGGAGGACACCCACGAATCCCGGGCGCTGAGCGAGCAGGATCCGGTCGAGCGGGCGCGGGCGATCTGCCTGCGCCTGCTCACCGGCCAGCCCCGGACGCGCCGTCAGCTCGCGGACGCCCTGCGCAAGCGGGAGATCCCCGAGTGGGCGGCGGAGCAGGTGCTCGACCGCTTCGAGGAGGTCGGCATCATCGACGACGCCGCCTTCGCCGACGCCTGGGTGGAGTCACGTCACCGCGGCCGCGGGCTGGCCCGGCGCGCCCTGGCCACCGAGTTGCGGCAGCGCGGGGTGGACCAGTCGCTGGTCGCCGAGGCGGTCTCCCAGCTCGATCCGGAGCAGGAGGAGGCCACCGCACGGGAGTTGGTCGGTCGCAAGATCGCTTCGACCCGTCGCCTGGAGTATCCGGCCCGGGTCCGCCGCCTGGCGGGGATGCTCGCCCGCCGCGGCTACGCAGAGGGCCTGGCACTGCGCGTGGTCCGCGAAGCCCTGGAGGCCGAGCGCGCCGCCGGCCATGCCCCGGAGCAGGCCAACAGCCTTGACGATCCCGATTGGTGACGGATCGACATCTTGACCCTTTCGTGACCTCGCCTTAATCTCGGCTCATCCTGCGCGACCGGGGAGGGCCGATGGATGTCGGAATTGGCACGGTTGTGGTCGTCTCCGGCCTGCTCCTGGTCGTCTCCGGGCTGAGCGCCTGGGTCGCCCACCGCAGCAGTCGGGCGCGTCTGGCCGAACTGGAGCGCCGTGAGGCGCGCAACGCCGAGCGCGAGGCCCGACTGGACGCCGAGCAGGAGCGCCTGCACCTCCGCCAGCTGGAGGCGGCCGAGGCACAGGCCGAACTCGCCCGCAGCCGCGAGGAGTTGCGCTCCGCGCGGGAGCTTGCCGACACCGAGCGCCGGGCGGCGCTCGAACGCGTGGCGGGGCTCACCGTCGCCGAGGCCCGCTCGCAGCTGCAGCGGGAGATCGAGCAGCAGGCCAAGCGGGACGCCGTGCTGACGGTCCGTGAGATCGAGCGCCGCGCCCGCAGCGAGGGCGAGCAGCGCGCCCGCGAGATCGTCGCCTCGGCCGTGCAGCGCGTCGCCGTCGAGCAGACCACGGACTCCGTCACCACCTCGCTCAGCCTGGCCGGCGAGGAGCTCAAGGGCCGCATCATCGGCCGCGAGGGCCGCAACATCCGCAGCTTCGAACAGGTCACGGGGGTCAACCTGATCGTCGACGACACTCCCGGCCAGGTTCTGCTCTCCTGCTTCGACCCGGTGCGGCGCGAGGTGGCCCGGCTCTCCCTCACCGAACTCCTGGCGGACGGCAGGATCCATCCGCTGCGGATCGAGGAGGTCGTCGAACGCACGCAGGAGAAGGTCGAGCAGCTGTGCCTGCGCGCGGCGGAGGAGGCGGTGGCCGAGGCCGGCCTGGACGAGATGCACCCCGAACTGCTGCGGCTGCTCGGCCGGTTGAAGTACCGCACCTCGTACGGCCAGAACGTGCTGGGACATCTGCTGGAGTCCGCGCACATCGCCGGGATGATGGCCGCCGAACTGCGCATCGACCCTCAGCTGGTGCGCCGTGCCACGCTGCTGCACGACATCGGCAAGGCGGTGACCCACGAGGTCGAGGGCAGCCACGCCCGGATAGGAGCCGACCTGGCCCGCCGCTACGGCGAGTCGGAGGACGTGGTGCATGCCGTGGCCGCGCACCACGGGGAGATCGAGCCCCGCACCGTGGAGGCGGTGCTGACGCAGGCGGCGGACGCCTGCTCCGGCGGCCGCCCTGGTGCCCGCCGGGAGTCGGCGGAGGTCTACGCCCGGCGGATGGAGGGACTGGAGCGGATCGCCCGGCGGTACGAGGGCGTGCACAAGGTCTATGCGATGCAGGCCGGACGCGAGGTCCGGGTCATGGTCCTGCCGGAGGTCGTCGACGACCTCCAGGCCCAGGTGATCGCCCACGACATCGCGAAGCGGGTGGAGGACGAGCTGACCTACCCGGGCCGGATACGGATCACGGTGATCAGGGAGAGCCGGGCCACTGAGTACGCACGCTGAGCGCCCCGTGAGGGGCGCGGGGAACTGCGCGACCGGCCAACCACCCGGGGAGGTTCGTCCCGCACATGGGGCCGGACCTCCCCGGGTGGTGTGTTGCTCGCGCAGTTCCCCGCGCCCCTAACGGGGGTGCGACTGGACGTGGGGCGTCAGGGCAGAGGCCGTACCCGGTGGCGTGGTCGGGAGCCCGGCGTGGCGCCAGGCCTGGAAACCGCCGATGACGTCGGTGGCCGTGGTGATGCCCAGGCTCCGCAGCGCGTGGGCGGCGAACGACGAGGCGTAGCCTTCGTTGCAGAAGAGGATGACCTGCCGCTCCGCCTCAACTCCCGCGAGCCGGTACTCACTTGTCGGATCCAGGCGCCACTCCAGCTCGTTCCGTTCCACGATGGCGGCCCCGGGCACCTCGCCGTCCCGCTCCCGCAGAGCGGCGTAGCGGGTGTCCACCAGCAGCGCACCCTCCGCCGCCGCGCGGGCGGCCTGCTCCGGCGTCAGCCGTCGCAGTCCGGCCCGCGCTCGGGCCAGCGCGGTGTCGACCGCGCTCACCACTGCTCCGGGCCTTCCACCTGAACGAGCGTCAGCACGCCACCGTCGCGGACGTATCGGCGCTGGCTGGGCAGCGGCGGGTAGTAGACGTGGACCGAGACCGCGTGCGTTACGGCCGAGGGGTTGACCACCTGGTGCACGTGGTGCGGGCCGAAGGCCCGCCCCTCGCCGGCGGGGAGGGTGCGCCGGCGGTCGACGCCCTCCTCCAGTTCCAGGCGGCGCCAGCCGCTGCTCGGCAGCGGCATGACCAGGGACAGCTCGCTGAGCTCCCCGCTCGCGGTGACGAACGCCCCGCTGGAGCCGCCGTGGTCGTGCCAGCCGGTCTCGGAGCCGGGGGGCCAGCCGATCACCCAGGCCTCACTGCCGCCGGGGCCGTCCAGGCGGACCCAGGTCCGCCGGTTCGGGTCGAACGGCAGCGCGGCCAGGACGTCGGGGTCCGCCGCGCTGGCGCGGGCGAAGGAGAGCAGGTCGGTGAGCGTGGGCGCGGTCGCAACCGGGGTGCTGGGCAAGTCTCGTCCCAAGGGATCGCGGGCGCGCGGCGGCGCCCGAAACGTGGAAAGGGGGTGCGCAGCGGTGCAGGGCCGTCCGTGGAACGACGGTGGGGAAAGCGACGAGGAGCCGCGCAGCGGCGGCTGCCACTCGTCAGATCAGGGCCGTCGTACGGATCAGCCCGGGGTACAGAACAGGCGCGGACAGCGGACGTCGTCCAGCCGCGTGCAGCGGACGATCCGGAGTCCAGGCGTTCCCATGCGGCTCACTACAGCATGGGTGTCACGCGCCGTCAAGATTGACCTGCCGTCAGGGGCTCGCGGTCCCGGCGGGGTACCGGCAGGTCCTGGGCGCCGCCGCGGGCGCGGTCGGCCAGGCGGTGCAGCTCCTCCGGGCGGCTCCCCGGCACCGCGGCCACCAGGTGGCCGTCGGGCCGGACCAGCAGCACGGTGTGCGCGGGCGCGCCCGGGTAGCCCTCGGTGACCAGAAGTTCCGCCGGGACCGGCAAGTCCTCGGTCACGGCCGTGAGTTGGGGCATCAGGCCGGCGCCGAGCCAGTGCTCCGAGGCCCAGACCTGGGTGCCCGGGGCGACCAGCAGGACCAGGAAGCCGCGGCCGAGCCGGTCGCGCAGCCGTTCGCGGGTGCCGTCGACCGTGACCACCGGCAGGTCCGGCACCAGCACCCCCGGTGCGGTGGGGGGCAGTGCGGGGGAGAGCCCCACCCGGCCGCGGCCCGGATAGGCCGGGGGCGCACCCAGCCGCCCCGTGCCGAGGTTGCCGTCCGAGAGCAGCCCCGCGTTCCGCCGCAGGGAACCGGAGAGCAGGGTGCGCCGCGCCTCCAGCAGCGCGGTGGTGGGCTGCAGCAGCGGCATGGCCTGGTCGGCCGAACGCAGTCGGCTGATCACGGCGCTGCGGCGCTCCTGCTGATAGGTCGTCAGCAGCCGCTCGGGGGCGCAGGCGTGCCAGACCAGGGCGAGCTTCCAGGCGAGGTTCGCGGCGTCGCGCAGCCCCTCGTCGAGGTTCTGCATGCCCACCGCGCCCAGCAGGTGCGCGGCGTCGCCGGCGAGGAACACGCGGTCCACCTGGAAGCGGGTGGCCAGGCGCTGCTGCACGGTCCAGTCGGCGGCGGCGATCAGCTCGTAGCGGGGGACGGCCCCGTCGTTCCACAGCGAGAGCGTGGCGCGCACCTGCTCGACCAGGGCGTCCGGACTGAGGCCCGGCTGCCGGGCCGGAAGCCGCCAGTCCAGCCGCCAGACGCCGTCCGGCAGCGGACGGGCGGTCACCTCGCGGCTGTGCGGGGAGTGCGGCGGATCGCGGTGCAGGCGCGCCTCGCCGGGGAAGGGCAGGTCGGTGCGGACGGTCGCGACGGCGTAGTGGTCCGCGGCGGCCCGGCCGGGGAAGCGCAGCCGCAGCTGCCTGCGCACAGTGGAACGGGGGCCGTCGCAGGCGACGAGATGGCTGCCGCGCCACCACGTCTGCTCGGTGCGGACGGTGACCCCCGACTCGTCCTGCTCCAGCTCCAGGACCGCGCTCTCGGGGACGAGCTGGACCAGCGGGGTCGCACTGACGGCGTCGCGCAGGCCGCGCAGCAGCCGGTGGTGGGGCAGGTGCAGGGCCTCGCCGGGGGCGAGTTCGAGGTGCAGCAGCTCGCGGTTGCGCCGCAGCGTCCGCCAGGCGGACCAGTCGCGTCCGTCCGCGGTGACCCTGGTGTAGCCGAGGTGGGCGAGGAACGCGGTGGTGTCGCCGCGCAGCACGGTGGTCCGGGAGCCCTCCGGGGTGACGCCGGAGCCCTCGTCCAGCACGACGCTGGGCACCTGCTGGCGCGCCAGCGCGAGTGCCAGCGCCAGCCCGACGGGGCCTGCGCCGGCGATGATCACAGGGTCCACGGGGACGCCGCCTGGGGTGCCGGACCAGTCATACAGAGCACTGCAACAGATCAGCTGGCCCACCGTCAAGCAGCGTCAGTAGTACGCCGGTTCGCGTCGTGAGGGCCCCGTGCGCCCCGGATCGCGGGGGGCCCGTGACCGGGTCAGTGGAGCAGTCGGGTCAGGAAGTCGCGGGCGCGTGACGTGCGGGGGGCGCTCAGGAACTGGTGGGCCGGACCCTCCTCCACGATGCGGCCGGTGGACATGAAGACCACCCGGTGCGCCTCGCTGCGGACCAGCTCCGCCTCGCGGGTCACCACCACCAGGGCGCGGTCCGCGCGGGTCAGCTCCGGCAGCAGGTCCCGGACGGCGGTGGGTGGATCGTCGAGCAGCAGCACCGCCGGGTCCAGGGCCAGGGCCCTGGCCAGCGCGGTGCGCAGGCGCTCGTCGCCGGTCAGTTCGGGCGGACGCCGGGCTGCGTAACCGATCAGGCCGACCCGGCGCAGTTCGGCCAGCGCGCGGCGCTCCGCATCCAGGAGCGTGCGCCCGCGCAGTTTCATCTGACCGGCCGTCAGGTTCTCCAGCAGCGTCCGCGTGGGCAGCAGCTCCGGTGGTTCGCCCACCAGTGCGACGGCCGCGCGCAGGCGCGTCCGCTGTCGCCCGCGGCGGGGCAGTGGGTGGCCGTGGACGAGGATCTGGCCGGAGTCGACCGGGTCCAGGCCGGCGAGCACCCGGCACAGGGCGGTCTTGCCCGCCCCGGGCGGGCCCACCAGGGCCACCGTCTCGCCCGCGGTCAGCTCCAGGTGGACGTCCTGCAGCGCCTGCACCAGGCCGTGCCGTTTGCTCACCCCGTGCAGGCCGGCCAGGGCCGGCGGGGTGGCGGTGGACATGCCGGACTCCTTGCCTGCGACCGATCGGCGGGTGGGCCGCACCCAGACCATAGGTGCATTGAGCACCGGACCGGTGCCCTTCTGAGCGGGATTTGAGGATCTTGGCAGCCGCTCGCGCCCGGCGCGTGTGTCCGATAGTCGGACAGCTCTTGACCGGGGGTACCCCGGTGCGGATGGATTCCGGTACAACTCATCCCACGGACCGGACCGGAGGAGAAGGAGAGGATCGTGCGCCTGCTCCTCGTCGAGGACGACGACCACGTCGCTGCCGCGCTGCAGACCGTGCTGACCAAGCACGGCTTCGAGGTGCGCCACGTCCGCTCGGGCAACGAGGCCCTGGACGCGCTGGTGCCGGACAGCCGACCGCCCTACCGGGTGGTCCTGCTCGATCTCGGGCTGCCCGACCGCGACGGCTTCGAGGTCTGCGGCCAGATCCGCCGCCGCAGCACCACCCCCGTGATCATGGTGACCGCCCGCTCGGACATCCGGTCCCGGATCCACGGGCTCAACCTGGGTGCCGACGACTACGTCGTCAAGCCCTACGACATGGGCGAACTGCTCGCCCGCATCCACGCGGTCTCCCGCCGCGACGCCGGACTGGACACCCGGGAGAAGGTGGAGGCCTTCGGCCGCAAGGAGCTGCTCCGCGGCCTCGGCCTGGTGCTCGACCCCGACGCCCGCCGGGCCACGGTGGACGGCCGCGAGGTCCCGCTGACGCGCAAGGAGTACGACCTGCTGGCCCTGCTGGCGCAGAGCCCCGGCGTGGTCTACCGCCGCGAGCAGATCATCTCCGAGGTGTGGCGCAGCAGTTGGGAGGGGACCGCGCGGACGCTGGAGGTGCACATCGCCTCGCTGCGGCACAAGCTCGGGGTGCCCGCGGCGATCGAGACCGTGCGCGGCATCGGCTACCGCCTGGTGCCCCGGCCCACCGCCGACTGAGCCGGACCCCGACTGACCATGCGCACCCGCCTGCTCGGCATCCTGCTCGCCCTGATGGCCTGTGTGCTGGCCGCCCTGGGCATCCCCCTCGCGGTCAGCGAGGCCCGCGCCGAGCAGCAGCACCTGCTGGTCGACCGGATCGACGACACCGCGCGCTTCGCGGTGCTCGCCCAGAACGTCATGGCCGAGCCGGACAACCTGGAGCTGCGCACCACCCTGGACACCGAACTGCGCCGGTACCACGACGTCTACGGCATCGGCATCGGTGTCTTCGCGCTCGACGGCTACGCCATCGCCGCCGCACCCACCGACTGGCGCAACGCCCGCACCGGGCCGTCCGCCGAGCCGTTCCAGACCGCGCTGGACGGCCGCCGCAGCCACGACCCCGGCCAGGCCTGGCCGTGGCAGCACGGACGACAGCTCGTGGTCGCGTCCCCGGTGGTCCGCGAGGGCGACGTCGTCGCGGTCGTGGTGACCTCCTCGCCCACCGGCCCGCTCGGCGCCCGCATCCTGCACGGCTGGCTGTGGATCGCGGGCGGCGAGGCGGTGGCGGTGCTGCTGGCCGTCGCGGCCGCGGTGGGGCTGACCGGCTGGGTGCTGCGCCCGGTCCGCGACCTGGACAAGGTCACCCACGACATCGCCACCGGCCGGCTCGCCTCCCGGGTCGCACCGGCCGGAGGACCGCCCGAACTGCGGCGGCTGGCACGTGCGTTCAACGAGATGGCGGACCACGTCGAGGCGGTGCTGGACCAGCAGCGGGCCTTCGTGGCGGATGCCTCGCACCAACTGCGCAACCCGCTCGCGGCGTTGATGCTGCGGGTGGAGGCGCTCGGCATGGAACTGCCCCCGGGCCACGAGCAGGAGCTGCAGAGCGTCCGCGTCGAGGGGCAGCGCCTGGCCCGCGTGCTGGACGATCTGCTCGGCCTGGCCGTGGCGGAGAACGCCGGACCTGTCGTCGAACCCTGCGACGTGGCGGGTGTGGCCCGGGAACGGGCCGAGGGCTGGGCGCCCCTGGCCCGCGAGCGCGGAGTCTCCGTCGACACCGCCGGCGTGCCCGCCGGGCCGGTGAGCGGGCTGGCGGACCCGGTGGGCTTCGGCAGCGCGCTGGACGCGGTGCTGGACAACGCGATCAAGTTCACCCCGGCCGGCGGCACGGTCCGCCTGGCGGCCCGGGAGGAGGACGGCCACGCGGTGGTGACGGTCACCGACGCGGGGCCCGGCCTGGACGAGGAGGAGCTGTCCCGGATCGGCGACCGCTTCTGGCGCAGCCCGCACCAGCAGAACGTGGCCGGCTCGGGACTCGGCCTCTCCATCGCCCGCGCGCTGCTCGGCGCCGGCGGCGGCACCCTCGCCTTCCGGCCGGCGGAGCCGCACGGGCTGACCGTGGTCCTGACGGTGCCGCGGCAGGACTGACGGGCCGTCAGCGGTCAGCCGAGGACCGGGAAGCGGTCGGCCGCGGTGGCCAGCGCCGCGCGGTCGCCGTCGGAGAGCGGGAGCCGCCCGGTGCACTTGAGGATGAACTGCTCGTCGTCCCAGGATGCGGGCGTCGCCACCCCTTGCAGCAGCGCGGTCAGCGTCGCATGGGTCAGCGCCTCGGCCTCGGCGGCGAGCGGCGCGGGATCGGGGACGGCCACCGCCAGGTCCAGGTAGTGCACCGACGCCTCGACGACGAGGGTGGTCAGGAAGTCCGGCACGGCGAGGACATGGCCCTGCGTCGCCACCCGGCCCTCCAGCGGTGCCGCCCCGGCGGCGCGTCCGGCGGCCGGGGCGGTGTCGCACCAGTGCCGGACGATGCCGCGCGGATCGCGATACGCGGCGGCGCTCCGGCGGACCCACTCCGCGTGCGCGGCGGCCCCGTCGGGGTCGGCGTCGCTGCGGTGGTCCTGCCAGTAGGACGCGAAGCTGGCCGTCGCCGGGGCCTCGGTGGGCGAGGCCAGGGTGACCAGGGCCCGCTGCGCGTCCAGCAGCAGGTGCAGCAGCAGCTCCGCGGCCGACCAGCCCGGGCAGCGCGTCGGGGCGCGCAACTGCCCGTCGTCGAGGGCCGAGACGGCGTCGGTGACCTGGTCGTACACGGCGGCCAGGGCCAGCTGCGGCGCCAGCACGGGCGGGGCGGACCGGGTGAGCATGCGTCACTCCTTACGGGTGGGCGGGTACTTCGGCGGACCCGCGACCGTGACCCCAGGCTAGAAGGGACGCGGGGGCGGCGCGGCGTTGTGACTGCTTCGTGTCCCGGCTGCCCGCTCGGCGTGCGTCCCACCCAGGGAGCGGGGGTACGCTCAAGCCCTGCCCCGGGCGCGGCTTCCGACCGTCCGGCGCTCCGCGCCTCCCGAGGGGACGGCCGCGACGGGGCGGATGGCGGCAGGGGAGGATCGGACGCCATGACCAGGGTTCCCAGCCCTCGTACGGACAGCGGCCTGGAGCGGCGCACCCAGTACCGGATCGACGACCTCGCCCAGGCGGCGGGCACCACGGTCCGCAACATCCGGGCCTACCAGGACCGCGGCCTGCTGCCTCCGGCCGAACGCCGCGGCCGGTCGAACGTCTACGGCCCGGCCCACCTGCAGCGGCTGCGGCTGATCGCCCAACTGCTGAACCGCGGGCACACCCTGGCCGGCATCAAGGAACTCCTCGACGCCTGGTCCGACGGCCGCGGCCTGGGCGGAGTCCTCGGCCTGGTGGCCGAGGTCACCGGCCCCTGGACCGACGAGCTGCCGGAGCGGCTCTGCCGCGCGGACCTGCGCGCCCGCTTCGGCGGGGTGGAGGACGCGGAGGCGCTGGCAGCCGCGGTGCGGCTCGGGGTGCTGGAGCCCGAGTCCGAGGCGTGGGAGTCGTTCCTGGTCCCCAACCCGGCGGTCCTCGGCGTCGCCGCCCGGCTCTTCGCGCTGGGGGTGCCGCTGCAGGCGTGCCTCGGTCACCTGGAGTCGCTGCGGGCGGACGTGGAGGGGATGGCCCGGGACTTCGTCGAGTTCAGCGCGCTCCACGTCTTCGCCCGCTACGCCGGCCACGCGCTGACGGACGAGGAGGCCGCGGAGGCGGCGGCGAGCGTCCGTGAGTTGCGGCCCCTGGCCCAGCAGGTCGTCAACGCGGAACTCGCCCGGGCGCTGCGCGCGGAAGCCGTCCGCCTCCTCGACTCCGCGGTCCCCCCGCACCTGCGTGACGTTCTCGCCCGAGAGCTTTAGTCGCACCGCCCCTCAGCGGCGCAGCTGCGCGACCAGCTCCCACTCGCGGAGGTTCGACTCGCCATAGGGCCGGACCTCCGTGGGTGGTGTGTTGCTCGCGGTGGAGGCACCTCCCGCCCGAAGGGCGAGGGACCCTCGCGCCCCTGGCGGCTGCGGCCGCCACGGGCGGTGCAACTAGGGCTTCGCGGCTGCGTAGTAGCGGCGGGCGCCCTCCGCGAGGGGGAGGGGGTCGGTGTAGATCGCGGAGCGGATGTCCACCAGTTGGGCCGAGTGCACCCGCTGCCCGATCGTGTCGCGGCTGGAGATGATCGCCGCCGTCACACGCTCCACGAGCGCGGCCGGGACGTCGTCGCGGGTCACCATCAGGTTCGCCACCGCGAGCGTCGGCACCGCCTGGACCGGGGCGGTCAGGGGGTACGCGGACGCGGGGATGGACGAGGTCCGGTACAGCTGGGTGCCGCGGGAGCCGGCGTCCTGGGTCTGGGCCAGGCTGTCCATCGCGGAGGCGAGTCCGCCCAGCGGGATCAGCCGGATCCGCATGTCGGCGCTGAGCGCGGAGACGTTGAAGGTGGGCAGTCCGCCGGACCAGAAGAACGCGTCGATGCGCCCCGCCCGCAGCTCGCCCGGCGCGTCCTTGATACCCAGGGGAACTGACGTCACGTCATGTCCGGGGTGCAGCCCCGACAGCTGGAGCACCCGGGAGGCGATCAGCGCCACCCCGGAGTTGGCCTGGCCGGTGCCGACCCGCTTGCCGCGCAGGTCGGCGACGGTGCGGATGTCCGAGTCCGAGGGCACGACCAGTTGCACGTAGTCGTCGTACAGGCGCCCCAGCGCCTGGAGGCGGTCCTTGCCGGGGCCGTTGTAGGCGGCGACCGCGTCGGCCGTGGCGACGCCGAAGGCGTCCTGGCCGGTGGCGATCCGCTCCAGGTTGTCCGGGCCGCCCGCGCTGGGGTCCAGACGGAGCCGGACGCCGGGGACCTCGCGCTCCACCACCGGCTTGAACAGCGAGCCGTAGAGGTCGTAGACGCCGCCGCGGGTCCCGGTGGCGAAACCGTAGGTGCCCTGCGGGTAGCCCAGCGAGGTCCGTCCGGCCAGCCACCAGGCCAGGGCGACCGCCAGCACCAGCAGCGCGGCGAGCGGCAGCCGCAGGCGGCGCAGCGCGGGACGGAGGCGGGAGGGCATGGCGGGATCCTGCCATCCCGTCCCCGGCGGGCCAAGGCCCCGCGGGCCCGGGGTGGCCGACGACGCACCCACGGCCCCGTCGCTCCCCGGCCGACCCCGGACGGAGGGGCGTGCCGCTGCCCGTACCCTTGACGGCGTGGGTACCGCAGAAGCTTCCAAGACCTATGAGATCCGTACCTACGGATGTCAGATGAACGTGCACGACTCCGAGCGCCTGTCCGGGCTGCTGGAGGACGCCGGCTACGCCAAGGCCGGCGAGGGCGACCAGGCCGACGTCGTGGTGTTCAACACCTGCGCGGTGCGCGAGAACGCGGACAACCGGCTCTACGGCAACCTCGGCCGGCTGGCCTCGGTCAAGGCCACGCACCCGGGCATGCAGATCGCCGTCGGCGGCTGCCTGGCGCAGAAGGACCGCGACACCATCGTCCGCAAGGCGCCCTGGGTCGACGTGGTCTTCGGCACCCACAACATCGGCCACCTCCCCGCGCTGCTGGAGCGCGCGCGGGTGCAGGAGGAGGCGCAGGTCGAGATCCTCGAGTCGCTGGAGGTCTTCCCCTCCACGCTGCCCACGCGACGCGAGTCCGCCTACGCGGCCTGGGTCTCCATCTCCGTCGGCTGCAACAACACCTGCACCTTCTGCATCGTCCCGGCCCTGCGCGGCAAGGAGAAGGACCGCCGCAGCGGCGACATCCTCGCCGAGGTGCAGGCCCTGGTGAACGAGGGCGTCGTCGAGGTGACGCTGCTCGGCCAGAACGTCAACGCCTACGGCTCGGACATCGGCGACCGCCAGGCCTTCAGCAAGCTGCTGCGCGCCTGCGGCGAGATCGAGGGCCTGGAGCGGGTCCGCTTCACCTCGCCGCATCCGAAGGACTTCACCGACGACGTGATCGCCGCCATGGCGGAGACGCCGAACGTGATGCACCAGCTGCACATGCCGCTGCAGTCCGGCTCGGACACGGTGCTGCGCGCCATGCGCCGCTCCTACCGACAGGAGCGCTACCTCGGGATCATCGAGAAGGTCCGCGCCGCCATGCCGGACGCGGCCATCACCACCGACATCATCGTGGGCTTCCCCGGCGAGACCGAGGAGGACTTCGAGGAGACGCTGAAGGTGGTCCGCGAGGCGCGCTTCGCGCAGGCCTTCACCTTCCAGTACTCCAAGCGCCCGGGCACCCCGGCCGCCGAGATGGAGGACCAGATCCCCAAGGAGGTCGTCCAGGCCCGCTACGAGCGGCTGGTCGCGCTCCAGGAGGAGATCTCCTGGGAGGAGAACAAGAAGCAGGTCGGCCGGGTGCTGGAAGTCCTGGTCGCCGAGGGCGAGGGCCGCAAGGACGGTCAGACCGACCGCCTCTCCGGTCGCGCGCCCGACAACCGCCTGGTGCACTTCACCCGCCCCGAGCAGCCCGTGCGCCCCGGCGACATGGTGACGGTCGAGATCACCTACGCCGCCCCGCACCACCTGCTCGCCGAGGGCCCGGCGCGCGGCGTCCGGCGGACCCGGGCGGGCGACGCCTGGGAGCGCCGACAGGCGGAGTCGGCGCCCAAGCCGCAGGGCGTCATGCTGGGCCTGCCCGGCATCGGCGTGCCGGCCCCGCTGCCGGTCGCCGAGGCGAAGGGCTGCGCCTGCTGAGCCGACGGCCCGACGGGCCGTCAGAAACGTTCCGGGGCCGTCCCCTTGGGGCGGCCCCGGCGCCGTTCCGGCTCAGTTCCAGATGCCGGTGATGTCGTGGCCGCTGCCCGCGTGGCTGCGCAGGCCGCTCAGGTCCTCCAGGGTGCGCAGCAGGTCGCGGTGGTCGTACCGGACCGCGGTCGAGCCGCCTGGGGCCACGTGCGCGCCGTAGACGACGGTGGGGATCCGGTTGTCCGCGGAGCCGTCGTCCTCGTCGAAGGTGAGCACCAGCAGGCTGTTGTGCGTGCGCGCCCAGGCGGCGTAGCCGCCGAGGGTGTCCCGCAGCCAGGTGTCGCCGGTGGAGACCGGGCAGTCGTGCATGTCGTGGCAGAGGTCCGGCACGACGAAGGCCACCTGGGGCAGCCGGGCGGGATCGTGGGGGAGCGCGCTCAGCGGCAGCGCGGAGTCCGCGGGCACGTTCGAGAAGCCGAACCAGGGGTTGTGCTTCTGCGCGTATCGTCCGGCGGTGCAGACCGTCGAACCCCGGGTGGGCAGGCCCTCGTTGTAGCTCGCCCAGGTCCGGCCGGCGGCGAGCAGTTCGGCGGCCAGGTCGGGCGCCGAACTGAATCCGGGCGTCAGGCAGCTGTCGTCGGTGACGCCCTGGGTGCTGCCGGAGAACAGGACGTAGTAGTTCGGCTGGCTGGGGTGGGTCTCCGCGTGGAACCCGCTGAGCACCGCGCCGCCCTTGGCGAGGACGCCGTTGACGTAGGGGGCCGCAGGACTGCCGAGGACCTCGTCGGCCGCGTGGTTCTCCATGACCACGACCACGGTGTGGTCGGGTGCGGGCAGTCGTCCGGCGGCGCTCGTCCGTGCAGTGACGGCGGTCGAGGCCGCCGCCGGTGACGGTGTGTTCGCGGCGGCCGGACCGGAGGCGGAGGAGCAGCCGCTGAGGGTGCCGAGCAGGGCCGCGAGTCCCGCCAGTACGGCGACGGCGGGGCGGCGGCGACGGTGGGCCGGTGCCGGCATGGTCCCTCCGGAGCTCTGGCCGGCGCGGGGCGGCCGGGTAGGGTCGTGGTCATGTTTGCCGCAGCAGCAGTGTGCCCGTGTCCCCCGTTGCTGGTTCCTGAGGTCGCGTCAGGGGCGGCGCCCGAGTTGGACGGGCTGCGCGAGGCCTGCGACCGGGCTCTGGGCGCGCTCCTGGAGGCGCGGCCCGACCTGGTCTGCGTCATCGGCCCCGGGCCCGAGCACGGGCTCTTCCCCCAGGGCAGCCGCGGCGGCTTCCGCAGCTTCGGCGTGGACGTGAGCGTCCGGCTCGGCGCCGGCGACGAGGACTCCGCGGCCGCCGAGGCGCTCCCCGCGTCCCTCGCGGTCGGCGCCTGGCTGCTGGAGCGGGCGGGCTGGACCGGCCCCGTGCGCGGCCTGGCGGTGCCGGACTACCTGGAGCAGCCGCTCTGCGCCGAGAACGGCGTGCAGTTGGCGGAGTCGGCGGAGCGGGTGGGGCTGCTGGTGCTGGGGGAGGGCTCCGCCCGACGGACCGTCAAGTCACCCGGCTACTACGACGATCGGGCCGAGGCCTTCGACGCGGTCGTCGCCAAGGCGCTGGCCGCGGGCGAGATCCGGGACCTGGACGCCGAGTTGGCCTTCGAGCTGATGGCCTCGGGCCGGGCGCCGTGGGAGGTCCTCGCGGGTGCGCGGGGGCAGCAGCCGGTGCGCGCGGAACTGCTCTACGACGACGCTCCCTACGGCGTGGGGTACTTCGTGGCGTCGTGGACCCGGTAGCACGGCTCAGGGCTGCTGCGGTTCGTCCGGGGTAGGGCCGTCGGCCGCGGCCGGCCCCGTCGTCCCGGAGGTTCCCGTCGTTCCGGTCGTGCCGGTCGTTCCCGTAGTGCCGGTGGTTCCGGTCGTCCCCGCCGTTCCTGTCGTGCCCGTGGTTCCTGTCGTGCCGGTGGTTCCGGTGGTTCCGGTGGTTCCTGTCGTGCCGGTCGTTCCGGTCGCTCCGGTCGCTCCGGTCGGTTCGGCGGTCTCCCCGGGAACGGTGCGCGGCCGCTCGTTGAACTTGGTCACGGCCTGCTTGGCCTTGTCCGTGCCTGTGTTGATCTTCTCGTGGTACTTGCCCTTGGTGGCCTTGTCGGCCATCTGACCGACCTTCTCCAGGCCGGCGCCGATCTGGTCGTTGTGGGTCCGCGCGTACTCGGTGGCCTTGTCCTTGGCCTGGGTGAGCGCGCCCTTGAGAGTGTCCGTGAGGCCCATGACGGCTGCTCCTCGCTGTACAGGTCGGGCATTCGCACCCAAAGGTATCCATATAGTACGGAGGACCGGCGGGTTTGCCAGACTAGACGGGTGACCAGCAGCAGCCCCTCCTTCCAGGTCGTCGCCGTGGTCGGCGCGACCGCCGTCGGCAAGTCCGACCTCGGCGTCGCCCTCGCCCGCGAGCTGGGCGGCGAGGTGATCAACACCGACTCGATGCAGCTGTACCGGGGCATGGACATCGGCACCGCCAAGCTGAGCCTGGAGGAGCGCCAGGGCGTCCCGCACCACCTGCTGGACATCCGGGACGTCACCGAGACCGCCAGCGTCGCCGAGTACCAGCGGCTGGCCCGGGCGAAGATCGACGAGCTGCTGGCCGCCGGGAAGGTGCCGGTCCTGGTGGGCGGTTCCGGACTGTATGTCCGGGCCGCCGTGGACGAGTTGGAGTTTCCGGGCACGGATCCGGAGGTCCGCGCCCGGCTGGAGGCGGAGCTGACCGAGCTCGGCTCCGGCGCGCTGCACGCGCGGCTGGCCGCTGTGGACCCGGCCGCCGCGGCCGCGATCCTGCCGAGCAACGGGCGGCGGATCGTGCGCGCGCTGGAGGTCGTCGAGATCACCGGGCTGCCCTTCACCGCGAATCTGCCGGGCCATCAGTCCGTCTACGAGGCCGTGCAGATCGGCGTCGAACTCCCGCGCCCGGTGCTGGACGCGCGCATCGCGCTGCGGGTGGACCACATGTGGGAGGCGGGCCTGCTCAAGGAGGTCGCGGAGCTGGACGCGCAGGGCCTGCGCGAGGGCCGCACCGCTTCCCGGGCCCTCGGCTACGCCCAGGCGCTGGCCCAACTGGACGGCGAGTACGACGAGTCCCAGGCACGCGCCGAGACCGTCCGCGCCACCCGGCGCTTCGCGCGGAGGCAGGAGTCCTGGTTCCGTCGCGACCCCCGCGTGCACTGGCTCGTCCGCGACCTCGACGCCCCGGCGGACGACCTGCTCCGGCGCGCGCTGGAGCGGGTGCACGCCTGAGGTTGGCGACGCGTGCGCCGGAGCGTCACCGGCGTGACCTGTGGGTCCGGTAGGCGGGCGGTCACGGGCTGATCACGTCATGGCCACGGATCGCAGCGGACCGCCGGACAGATAGTTGGCGGGCGGTTTGTCCATGCCATCATCGAGCCATCGAGACCGTCAGCAGACCGGCGCAGCGACCAGACGTCGGCACGACCGCGCAGGGAGGCCGCGTGTCCATGGATACCGGCCCCGACACGCAGCGTCTGCCGGACGACGGCTTCGACCCGAAGGATCTGGCGCTGCCCGCACGGGAATTGACACCCCTTCCGCTGCTGCCCGCCCCGCCCGAGGATCTGGAACTCCATGCCCGCGAGCTGCGTCCGCAGCGCCGGCTGCGGATCTGGCAGCTGCTGCCGATCGTGGCGCTGGCGATCCTGGGGTCGCTGATGTTCGCCTTCCCGCTGGCCTTCGAGACCGGCGGCGGCAGCGGCAACCTGGTCGGCATGCTGGGGCTGCTGCTGATGGCGGCGAGCGCGGGCTGGGGTGCGATGGCCGCGCGCCGCGCCGGCTACACCTGGCCTGGCCTGCCTCGCCAGGGATCAGGAGTGCGGGCGAGCTGGCGGGTCCTCCTCGGCTACACCGCGTTGACCCTGGCTCTGCTGGCCCTCGGCGTCTGGCGCGTCGCCCACCTCCACGGCTGAGCGACACCCGCCGCCCGGGCCCCGCGTGTCCTTCCCGGCTGGTGGGCGCTTTTCGCGCCGGGGCAGTCCACTGCCCCTAGACTCGGCGGTGTGAACGAACTGGTGAAGGGTCCGCGGTTTCTCAAGGGTCACGGCACGGAGAACGACTTCGTGATCATCCCCGACCCCGACGGTGCGCTGGAACTGACGCCCGCTCAGGTCGCCCGGATCTGCGATCGCCGCGCGGGCATCGGGGCCGACGGCGTGCTGCGCGTCGTGCGGACCGCGGCCGCGCCCGAGGTGGCGGCCCTGTCCGCCGAAGCCGAGTGGTTCATGGACTACCGCAACGCGGACGGCAGCGTCGCCGAGATGTGCGGGAACGGCGTCCGCGTCTTCGGGCGCTATCTGGTCGACTCCGGCCTCGCCACGCCCGGCACGTTCCACATCGCCACCCGCGCCGGTCTGCGCGGCGTCACTGTGCCCGCCCAGGGCGACGTCACCGTGGGCATGGGGCGCGCCGCCCTCCCGGGGCCGGACGGGATCGAGGTGGCGGTCGGCTCGCGTCGCTGGCCCGCCGTCAACGTGAACATGGGCAACCCGCACGCCGTGGCCTTCGTCGAGGACCTGGCCCACGCCGGGGACCTCTTCACCGCCCCCGCCGTCACCCCCGCTTCGGCCTACCCCACCGGTGTCAACGTCGAGTTCGTGGTCGACCGCGGCCCACGGCACGTCGCCCTGCGCGTGCACGAGCGCGGCTCCGGGGAGACCCGCTCCTGCGGTACGGGGGCCTGCGCGGTGATGGTCGCCGCGGCCCGGCGGGAGGGGGCCGACCCTGCCGTCACCGGAACGGCCGTCACCTACACCGTGGACGTCCCGGGCGGGCGCCTCGTCATCACCGAGCACCCGGACGGCTCCCTGGACATGACCGGACCTGCGGTGATCCTGGCCGAGGGCGAGCTGGACGCCGTCTGGGCCGAGGGCTGAGCCGAGTCGGCGGAGAGCGGTCGGACCCGTCCCGAACAGGGCAATCCATAAGTCTTGCCCGTGACAGACCGGTTCAAATCCCCCGTTCGGGTGATCAAAGTGACGTAGGGAACACGCGGCATCGCGCTCCGTGCTGCACTCGTTAGCATGGACCATCGGAGCGGCAGCAAGCTCCGGTGATCAGTGCCGGAGGTGTGCATGAATGCCGGTGATCTCCACGCGGTACCCGCGATGCCCCTGGACGGGAAGCTGGCCGCTCCGCCGCTGCGGCGCGGACGCTCGCTGCCGGGGCTCGGCCGGGCCGGGATCGCCGCGCTGCTGACGGGGGGCCGGACGGCGGGGGTGCCGGACGCGCTGGAACACGTCGTCCGTCAGCACCGCGTACACCATCCGCGTGCCGACATCGCGCTGCTGGCCCGCGCGTACTCCGTGGCCGAGGCCTCGCACCGGGGGCAGACCCGCAAGAGCGGCGAGCCGTACATCACCCACCCGCTCGCGGTCACCATGATCCTTTCCCAACTCGGCGCGGGGACCACGACCTTGGTGGCCGCGCTGCTGCACGACACGGTCGAGGACACGGCGGTCACGCTGGACGAGGTGCGTGCCGGCTTCGGCGACGAGGTGGCCTATCTCGTGGACGGCGTCACCAAGTTGGAGAAGGTGGACTTCGGCGCCGCGGCGGAGGCGGAGACCTTCCGCAAGATGCTCGTGGCCACCGGCGAGGACGTCCGGGTGATGGTCATCAAACTGGCCGACCGGCTGCACAACATGCGCACCATCCGGCACATGAAGCCGGCCAGCCAGATCCGCATCGCCAAGGTCACCAGGGACGTGCTGATCCCGCTGGCGGAACGTCTCGGCATCCAGGTGGTCAAGACCGAGCTCGAGGACATCGTCTTCGCCACGCTCCACCCCGACGAGTACGCCCGCACCCGGGAGTTGATCGCCCGTCACGAGGCGCGGGACGCGGAGCTGGGCGGCGGGCCGCTGGCCGAGTTCGCGGAGCGGGTGCGCCGCCAGCTGCGCGAGGCGCGGATCCCCGCCGAGGTCGGCATCCGGCCCCGGCACTGCGTCTCCGTGCAGCGGGTCCGGCTGAACCGGGCCGAGACCGGCTCGACGGACCTGGGCCGGCTGCTCATCGTGGTCGAGGAGAACGCCGACTGCTACGCGGTCCTCGGCGAGCTGCACACCTGCTGGACGCCGCTGCCCGGCGAGTTCAAGGACTTCGTGGCCACACCGAAGTTCAACCTCTACCAGTCGCTGCACACGGCCGTGGCCACCGAGGACGGCGAGGTCGTCGAGGTGCTGGTGCGCACCCAACGGATGCACCGCGTCGCGGAGTTCGGCGTCGTCGCGCTGGACGGGGCCCCGACCGCGGCGGACCCGGAGGCGGAGGCGCTGGAGGGCACCGAAGGGGGCGACCCGGGCCGGCCGGGGTGGCTGTCCCGGCTGCTGGAGTGGCAGCGGGAGACGCCCGATCCGGACACCTTCTGGGACCAGCTGCGTGAAGACCTCTCCCGGGACGGCGAGTTGACGGTCCTGGTGGCCGGCCACGGCGGCGCGGCGGCCCGGCCGCTGCAGCTCCCGGTCGGCGCCACCGGCGTGGACGCCGCCTACGCGCTGGGCGAGGAGACCGGCCACCGATGTATCGGCGCCCGGCTCAACGGCCGCCTCAGCGCGCTCTCGGTGGAACTCCACGACGGTGACCTGATCGACCTGCTGACCGAGGACCCGCAGGACGGCGCCGAGCCCGGCGGCCCCGGCCCCGACTGGCTGGCGCACGCGCACACCCCGGCGGCGCGCATCGCGATCGAGCGCTGGCTGGCCGACCATCCTGCCCCGGAGACCGCGGCCCCCCGCCCGCTGCCCGACGCCGGGCCGCAGCTCACCCCCGGTGGCGAGGCCCCGGTGCCGGACGCCGTCGCCGCGCCGGCGATGCCCCGGGCCCGGATCCGGCTGGCGGGCTGCTGCACCCCCGTCCCACCCGACCCGCTGCTCGGCTTCGCCGTCCGCGGCGGCACGCTGACCGTGCACCGGGAGGACTGCCCGACGGCCCAGGCCATGCGCGGCAAGGGCCGCCGCCCGGTCGAGGCGCACTGGACCCGGGTCGACGGCGAGGCGGGCTACCGGGTCACCGTGCAGGCCGAGGCGCTGACCCGGCCGCGGCTGCTGGCCGACCTCACCGCCGCCATCTCCTCGGCCGGCGTGGACATCCTGTCCGCCACCGTGGAGCCGCCGCAGGAACTGCGGGTACGGCACGTCTACACGGTCGAGCTGCCCGACGCCGAGGCGCTGCCCGGCCTGATGCGGGCGATGCAGCGGGTTCCCGGCGTCTACGACGTCTACCGGGCCGGGGAGCAGCCGAGCGGCCAGGCCGGGGACCGCGCCGGAAATGGTGGTGACCGCGTGGAGGCGGGCATGCGACCATCTACGGCGAGGGGAATGCGGGACGACGATCCCGCGTTGTCCTCCGTGGGGGAGTAGCTCCCCCGGAGTCGACACACTTAAGGACGCAATGACCTCCACGTTCGAATCCCGCGACGCCTCCCAGAAGCAGACCCGCGGCGCCCGTCGCCCGGCCGACCTGCGAGCCGAGGCACTGATGGACGAGGACCTCGCGGGAATCGACGAGGCCCTCGGCCACACCTTCGACGGTGACCAGTTCGACCGCGAGGACCGTGCCGCCCTGCGCCGTGTGCACGGCCTCTCCACCGAGCTCGAGGACGTCACCGAGGTCGAGTACCGGCAGCTCCGCCTGGAGCGCGTGGTGCTCGTCGGGGTCTGGACCGACGGCACGGCCGAGGAGGCGGAGAACTCCCTCGCGGAGCTGGCCGCCCTCGCCGAGACGGCCGGCTCGCAGGTGCTCGACGGCGTGATCCAGCGCCGCGAGAAGCCCGACCCGGCCACCTACATCGGTTCCGGCAAGGCCCAGGAGCTGCGCGACATCGTGCTCTCCAGCGGCGCCGACACCGTCGTGTGCGACGGTGAGCTGACGCCGGCCCAGCTGATCCACCTCGAGGACGTCGTCAAGGTCAAGGTGGTCGACCGGACCGCCCTGATCCTGGACATCTTCGCCCAGCACGCCAAGTCCCGTGAGGGCAAGGCGCAGGTCTCGCTCGCGCAGATGCAGTACATGCTGCCGCGGCTGCGCGGCTGGGGTCAGTCCCTGTCCCGGCAGATGGGTGGCGGTGGCTCCGGCTCCTCGGGCGGCGGCATGGCGACCCGTGGTCCCGGTGAGACCAAGATCGAGACCGACCGGCGGCGGATCCGCGAGAAGATGGCGAAGCTGCGCCGGGAGATCGCGGACATGAAGAAGGGCCGCGACACCAAGCGCCAGGAGCGCCGTCGCAACCAGGTGCCGTCGGTGGCCATCGCCGGCTACACCAACGCCGGCAAGTCCTCGCTGCTCAACCGGCTGACCGGGGCCGGTGTCCTGGTGGAGAACGCCCTGTTCGCCACCCTGGACCCGACCGTCCGCCGTGCGGAGACGCCCGGCGGCCGGGTGTACACCCTGGCCGACACCGTCGGCTTCGTCCGGCACCTGCCGCACCACCTGGTCGAGGCCTTCCGCTCGACCATGGAGGAGGTCGCCGACGCCGACCTGATCCTTCACGTCGTCGACGGCGCGCACCCCGAGCCTGAGGCCCAGTTGGCCGCCGTGCGCGAGGTGATCGTCGAGGTGGGCGCGCAGGACGTGCCGGAGATCGTCGTGATCAACAAGGCGGACGCGGCCGACCCGCTGGTGCTGGCCCGGCTGCTGCGGCGCGAGCCGCACGCCATCGCGGTCTCGGCCCGTACCGGCGACGGCATCGACGAGCTGCTCAAGCTGGTCGAGTCCGAACTGCCGCGCCCCTCGATCGAGGTCGAGGCGCTGGTCCCGTACACCGAGGGCGGCCTGGTCGCCCGGGTGCACCGGGACGGCGAGGTGCTCGCCACCGAGCACACCGCCGAGGGCACGCTGCTGCGGGCCCGGGTGCAGGCCGAACTGGCCGCGGAGCTGGAGCGCTTCGTGCCGGTGGGCTGACGTCCCGTCAGTCCCGTCAGGCCCCCGAACCGCCACGGTCCCCTGTGTGGGAACCGTGGCGGTTCTGCGTTGCGGAGAGGGAACGGCGTTGCCTGGGGCGGCAGTCGATCGTTGAACAGGGCGTGACAGGTGACCCCGGCCGCGCTGCCGCGTCAACCCCCGTGCCTGCTGCGGCAGCTGACGCCGCGGCGATCCTCACCCGCCAGGCCGCACGTGAGTCCGCCGCCCGGACCTACGCCCGCTCGCTGCCCATCGTCCCGGTGCGGGCGCGCGGGATGACGGTGGAGGGCGCCGACGGCAGACGCTACCTGGACTGCCTGGCCGGGGCCGGGACGCTGGCGCTGGGCCACAACCACCCGGTGGTGCTGGAGGCGATCCGCGGCGTCCTGGATACCGAAGCGCCGCTCCACGTGCTGGACCTGGCGACGCCGGTCAAGGACGACTTCACCACCGCGCTGTTCGAGACGCTGCCCCCGGAGTTCGCGGCGGACGCGCGGGTGCAGTTCTGCGGGCCCGCCGGGACGGACGCGGTGGAGGCGGCGCTGAAGCTGGTCCGCACCGCGACCGGCCGCAGCGGCCTGCTCGCCTTCACCGGCGGCTACCACGGGATGACGGCGGGAGCGCTGGCCGCGACCGGTGACCGGGACGCCCGCGTCGGTCTCGGCGGGGGTGGCGGAGCGGGGGGTGGCGCGGTGGTCCGGCTGCCCTTCCCTTACGACTACCGCTGCCCGTTCGGGCTCGGCGGGGAGGAGGGCGCGCGGCTCGGCGCCCGGTGGACCGCGTCGCTGCTGGACGATCCCAAGGGCGGGATCGAGCCACCGGCCGGGATGCTCGTCGAGCCGGTGCAGGGGGAGGGCGGGGTCCTCCCCGCTCCCGACTTCTGGCTGCGGGAGCAGCGCCGGATCACCGAACGTCGCGGCATCCCGCTGATCGTCGACGAGGTGCAGACGGGGGTCGGCCGGACCGGGCGGTTCTGGGGCTTCCAGCACGCGGGGATCATCCCCGACGTGGTCGTGGTGTCCAAGGCGGTGGGCGGCAGTCTGCCGTTGGCCGCGATCGTGTACCGGTCCGAACTGGATGTCTGGGCGCCGGGCGCGCATGCCGGAACGTTTCGCGGCAACCAGATGGCGATGGCGGCCGGGGCGGCGACGCTGCGCTTCGTGCGGCGCGAGCAACTGGAGCAGCGCGCCGAGGAGTTGGGCGGCCGGATGCTGAGGTGGCTGCGCGGGCTCCAGGGACAGCTGCCGGTCATCGGGGACGTGCGGGGCCGGGGACTGATGCTGGGCGTCGAGCTGGTCGACCCCGAGCGGCCCGCGGACGCGCTGGGCGCGCACCCGGCTGCGCCCGAACTCGCCCACCGGGTACGGGCGGAGGCCCTCGCCCGCGGCCTGCTCGTCGAACTCGGCGGCCGCCACGGCAGTGTCGTCCGGCTGCTGCCCCCGCTGACCATCACGGACGAGCAGGCGGAAGCCGTGCTCACGCGTCTGGCCGACGCCATCCTCGTCGCGTCCGGCCAGAGCCGGGCGTCGAGCCGAGAGCCCGCTCCGGGCGCTCCCTCGGCCGTTCAGCCGTCAGTGCCGGGGGTGGGGGTCGGGGCCGCTACCGCTGCCGGTACCGGTGCCGGTGGGCATGTGGCCATGGCGCGGGCGGCGGTGCCGGGGAGCGCTGCTCCGGCGGCGCGCGGCGAGTCCGGTCCGGGGGCCGGCCGGAGCGCGGGGCGGGGCGTGCGACTGCGCCGGGCACAGCGCGGGGACGCGGAGCGCACCAACCCCTCGCTGCCTCAGGGGGTCTCGGCCGCCACGGCCAGCCCCGGTGCCTCGGATGCGCCGCTCCTCGGGCCGGTGTCGCTCGTGGGCGCGGGGAGCCCCGGTGTCTCGGATGGGTCGCTCCTCGGGCCGGTGTCGCTCGTGGGCGCGGGGAGCGCCGGTGCCTCGGATGGGCCGCTCCCCGGGCCGGTGTCGCTCGTGGGCGCGGGGAGCCCCGGTGCCTCGGATGCGCCGCTCCTCGGGCCGGTGTCGCTCGTGGGCGCGGGGAGCCCCGGTGCCTCGGATGGGCCGCTCCTCGGGCCGGTGTCGCTCGTGGGCGCGGGGAGCCCCGGTGCCTCGGATGGGCCGCTCCCCGGGCCGGTGTCGCTCGTGGGCGCGGGGAGCCCCGGTGCCTCGGATGGGCCGCTCCCCGGGCCGGTGTCGCTCGTGGGCGCGGGGAGCCCCGGTGCCTCGGATGGGCCGCTCCCCGGGCCGGTGTCGCTCGTGGGCGCGGGGAGCCCCGGTGCCTCGGATGGGCCGCTCCCCGGGCCGGTGTCGCTCGTGGGCGCGGGGAGCCCCGGTGCCTCGGATGGGCCGCTCCCCGGGCCGGTGTCGCTCGTTGGCGCGGGTAGCCCCGGTGTCTCGGTTTCGCCGGTCTCGGGGTCGGTGACGCCCCTCGGCGCGAGCGCACCGGGGCCGGGACCGGGGAGTCCTGTTGTCCCGTGGCTTGCTGCGAGCGCCGGAGACAACACTCCCGCGCCGGCAGCGGGGGCCGAGCCGCACATGGGCGGTCCGCACATGGCTGGTTCCGCGAGCGGCGGGTTCGTGCCCGGGGTATCCGTGAGCCGCGGAGCGGCCGACGGTGGGCGCGGCTCCGGGACGGCCCTGCCGCTGGACGGCGCTGTTCCGGGCGCGGGGAGCGAGCGTCCGGGGGAAGGCAACGCCGTCGTCGGGACCGGGGACTGGAACGGGGGCGGGCACGGTGGATGAGTGGCGGCTCAGCGGTGGGGCCAAGGGACCCGCCGCGTTGGCGGGGCTGATGCGGGAGGTGCTCGGGGCGCTGGAGACCGGTGCCCGCGAGCGCGGCGGTCCGCTGCCCGCCGGGGGGCCCGACGCCGTGCGCGCCGCGTGGGCGGGCCTGCTGACGCCGGGCGCGCTGTTGCCGGATCGCGGAGTGCCCGGCGCGCTGGGCGAGTTGACGCGGGCCTTGGCCCGCACCGCCGCGGACCCCGCCGACCCGGCCTGCGCTGCGCACCTGCACGTGCCCCCGCTCGCCGTGGCCGTCGCCGCGGACCTGGCCGTCAACGCGCTGAACCCCTCCCTCGACTCCTGGGACCAGGCGCCCGGCGGTGTGGAGCTGGAGCAGGCGGTGGTGCGCACCCTCACCCAGCTGGCCGGGCTCCCGAACGGGGCGGACGGCACGTTCACCACCGGGGGCAGCGAGTCCAACCTGATGGGCCTGCTGCTTGCGCGCGACCGGGCCGAGGGCACCGCCCGCCGGGTCGTCTTCTGCTCGGACGCCGCGCATTTCTCCGTCCGGCGCGCCTGCGCGCTGCTGGGCGCCGAGGTGCGGCCGGTCGAGAGCGACCGCTACGGGCGGATGGACCCCCGGTTGCTCGACTGGGCCCTCGCCGACTGCCGCGACCTCCCCGTCTGCGTCGTCGCCACCGCCGGGACCACGGACCTCGGGGCCATCGACCCGCTCGACGCGCTCGCCGACGTCGCCGCCCGCCACCGCGTCCCGCTGCACGTGGACGCCGCATACGGCGGCGGCGCCCTGTTCTCCCGTCAGCTCGCGCCGCTGCTGGCCGGCCTGGGCCGCGCCGACAGCGTCAGCCTGGACCTGCACAAGCTCGGCTGGCAGCCCGTCGCCGCCGGCGTCTTCCTGGTCCGCGACAGATCCGCGCTGCAGCCGCTGGAACTGCACGCCGCCTACCTCAACCCCGAGGCGGACGAGGAGGCCGGGCTCACCTCCCTGCTCGGCCGATCGCTCCGCACCACCCGCCGCCCGGACGCCTTCAAGGTCGCGGTGACCCTGCGCACCCTGGGCCGGGAGGGGCTCGGCGCCCTGGTCGACCACTGCCATGCGCTGGCCCGCCACACCGCCCAACGCATCAGCGAGAGCCGGGACTTCGAGCTCTACACGGTGCCCATGCTGACCACCGTGGTCTTCCGCTACGGCGACTCGGACGAGGTGAACGACGCTTTGCGGCGGCGCCTCCTCGCCGAGGGCACCGCGGTGGTCGGCCGCACCGAGATCGGCGGGGCGGTGTGGCTCAAGCTCACCCTGCTCAACCCCCAAGCCGGCGAGGCGGACCTGGACCGCCTGCTGGAGCGCGTCCGCGCGGCCGGAGCCGCCGCGGCCGCGCAGAACCGACACCGCTAGGAGCACCACCCGTGACCACCCACGCCGCCCTGGGCGTCCCCGCCCAGGTCCGCACCCCCCTGCCCGAAGAGGACCCGTTGCTGCACCCCGACCCCGCCGTGGCCGCGGACGCGGCCGCGACGGAGTGCCTGCTGCGCTGCTGGGTCCGCGAGACCGGCCGCTGCGAACCGCCGGGCGGAGTGCTCCGGGTGGCGCTGGGGGACGGCCTGTGCCTGGCCGTCCCGGTCCGGTACTGGTCCCCGGCGGGCTGGCACCGCTTCGGGCAGGCCCGGCTGGTCGCGGAGATCGGCACCGACGGCCACCCGGTCGACGCCGTGACCATGGCGGCCCTGCTGGCCCGCGAGAGCGGGATCACCGCCGACCGCGCCGGCGTCCGGCACACCGCCGAACTCGCCGCCCGGGTGGCCGACTCGGTCCGCCGCACCGCCCGCTTCGTGGCCGACCGCCGGGACACGCCCGCCGCCGCACCCGGCACCACGCCCTTCCTGGAGGCCGAACAGGCACTGCTCCTCGGGCACCCGCTGCACCCGACGCCCAAGAGCCGGGAGGGTCTGGGCGAGACGGAGACCGTCGCCTACTCGCCCGAGCTGCGCGGCGCGTTCCGCCTGCACTGGTTCGCCGCCGATCGCGAACTCGCCGTCCACGACTCGGCCCTCGACTCGGACGCGCCCGCCCTGCTGGCCGCCCTGCACGGCGGGGCCCTGCCGCCCGGGACCGTGCCGCTGCCACTGCATCCCTGGCAGGCACGGGAGTTGACGCACCGGCCGGCGATCGCGGCGCTGCTGGAGGCGGGTCTGCTGCACGACCTGGGCAGCAGCGGCGAGTTGTGGCATCCCACCTCGTCGGTGCGGACCGTCTACCGCGCGGACCGGCCGTGGATGCTCAAGCTCTCGCTGGGGCTCGCCATCACCAACTCCCGCCGCGAGAACCTGCGCAAGGAGCTGCTCCGGGGCGTCGAGGTGCACCGGCTGCTCGAGTCCGGCCTCGGCGCGCAGTGGCAGGCCGCCCACCCCGGCTTCGACATCGTCCGCGACCCGGCCTGGGTCGGCGTCGACCTCCCGGGGGCCGACGACTCCGCCGCCACCGGGCTGGACGCGGTGCTGAGGCAGAACCCCTTCGGGGCCTGGGACCGCCAACGCGCCCTCTGCGTGGCCGGGTTGCTGGCCGAGCGGCCCTGGCTGGACCCCGGGACGGGGACTCCCAGCCGGTCCCGGCTGGGCGAACTGCTGCACCGCCTGGCCGCCCGAACCGGTCGCCCCGCGACGACCGTGGCGGCCGAGTGGTTCCTGCGCTACCTGGACGCCGTCGCCCTGCCGGTGCTCTGGCTCGACGGCCGCGCCGGGATCGCCCTCGAGGCGCACCAGCAGAACTCGCTGGTGCTGCTGGACGAGGAGGGCTGGCCGACCGGCGGCCGCTACCGCGACAACCAGGGCTACTACTTCCGCGAGTCCCGTGCCGCCGAACTCGACGGCCGGCTGCCCGGCCGGGCCGTGGGCAAGCAGAGCGACACCTTCGTCCCGGACCCGGTCGCGGACGAGCGCTTCGCCTACTACCTGGGCGTCAACCATCTGCTGGGCCTGGTCGGCGCGTTCGGCGCACAGGGCCTGGCCGACGAGCGCGTGCTGCTGGCCGGGCTGCGCGGCTTCCTGGCCTCCCGGGCGGTGGCCGCCACCGGCTCCACCCTGCCGGCCCGCCTGCTCGACAGCCCGACGCTGGAGTGCAAGGCCAACCTGCTGACCCGGCTGCACGGCATGGACGAACTGGTCGGCCCGGTGGAGACGCAGTCCGTCTACGTCACCGTGGCCAACCCGCTGCACGCCGGAGCGGCGGCATGACGGAGCGGCGACCGGCCGGGGCGGCCACGGCCCCGCTGGTCCCGGCACAGGCCCGGCCCGGCGACCTGCTCGACAACATCGCCCGCTGGCCCGCCGCGCCCACCCGCTACGGCGAGTTCCGGCTGCAGCCGGTCCGGCTGCCGCGCGATCTCGACCTGGTGGCGGAGTGGATGAACGATCCGGTGACCGCCGTCTTCTGGGAGCTGGCCGGGCCGGCGGAACTGACGGAACAGCACATCCGGCGGCAACTGGCCGGGGACGGACGCAGCGTGCCCTGCCTGGGGCTGCTGGAGAGCGGACCGGTCGGCTACTTCGAGGTCTACCGGGCCGACCTGGACCCGCTCGCCCGCCACTACCCGGCGCGCCCGCACGACACCGGCGTGCACCTGCTGATCGGCCCGGAGGACCTGCGTGGCCGGGGCCTCGGCAGCGTGCTGCTGCACGCGCTGACGCTGCTGATCCTGCGTCAGCGCCCCTTCTGCAGACGGGTGGTGGCCGAACCGGACGTGCGCAACCTGCCCTCCGTCCGGGCCTTCACCAAGGCCGGCTACCGGTACGCGGGCGAGCTGGCACTGCCGGAGAAGCAGGCCGCCCTGATGGTCTACGACCGCTGATCCCACCTCCGTTCACCACCGCTGAGGCTCCCGTGCACGATGTGATCTACGACCTGGTCGGTGTGGGCATCGGCCCGTTCAACCTGTCGCTGGCGGCCCTGGCCGACGGCGTCCCCGGACTGCGGACGCTGTTCCTGGACGGCAAGCCGGAGTTCGACTGGCACCCCGGCATGATGCTGGACGACGCCCGGCTGCAGGTGCCCTTCCTCGCCGACCTGGTCAGCCTGGTCGACCCCACCAGCCGCTGGTCCTTCCTCGCCTACCTGCGCGAGCGCGGGCGGCTGTTCCCCTTCTACTTCGCCGAGCAGTGGCACCCCACCCGCCGCGAGTACCAGGACTACTGCCGCTGGGCCGCCTCCGGACTGGCCTCCTGCCGCTTCGGTCAGCGGGTGACGGAAGTCGAGTACGCGGCCGCGACCGGCCTGTTCACGGTGACGACGCAGGGCGGCATGCGGGCACGGACCCGCAACGTCGTCCTGGGCGTCGGCACCGAGCCCGTGGTCCCGCCCGCCTTCGCGGCGGTGCGGGCGGCCGCCGTGTGGCACTCCGAGGACTACCTCTCCGTCGTCGACAAGCTCTGCCGCGAGACGGACGTCACCGTCGTCGGCTCCGGTCAGTCGGGCGCGGAGGTGGTGCTCGACCTGCTGCGCCGGCGCGGTCCGGAGCGCGAGCCGCACCTGCGCTGGGTCACCCGGACCCAGGCGCTGGCGCCGATGGAGTACTCCAGGCTCGGGCTGGAGCACTTCACCCCGGACTACACCCGCTACTTCCACGGCCTCCCCGAGGCCGAGCGGGACCGGCTGGTGCCCAGCCAGTGGCAGCTCTACAAGGCCGCGAGCGCCGAGACCCTGGGCGAGCTGCACGAGGCCCTCTACCAGCGCACGGTGGCCGGGCTGCCCGCGGACCTGGACATCCGGCCCGGCACCGAGGTCGTCCGGGCGGCGCCGGGGCTGGAGCTGACCGTGCGTCACCGGGCGACCGGGGTGGAGGAGCAGCTGCACACCGGCGCGGTGGTGCTGGCCACCGGCTACGCCGCCCGTCGGCCCGCCTGCCTGGAACCCCTCGCGGAGCTGATCGACTGGGACCCCCGGGGCCGCTACCGCGTGGACCTGGACCACCGGGTGGCCACCGCCACCGCGGGCGGTCTCTACGTCCAGAACGCCGAGCTGCACACCCACGGGGTCGGCACCCCGGACCTGGGCCTGGGCGCGCACCGCGCCGCCGTGATCCTCAACTCCCTTGCCGGACGCGAGGTGCACCCGCTGCCGCAGCGCACCGCGTGGACGACGTTCGGGCCCGTGCGCCCCTCGTAGGAGTGGCCCGGCAGCGGGAAGCGGCACGCGTTGTCGGTGCCGCCCTCTAGGCTGGGCTCTGCCATGAGCGATCTCCTCGAGCCCGACGCCGACGCGGGCAGCACCGAAGCCCCAGCATCCGCCGCTTCCCCTGCCTCCCGGGTCCGGGAACTGCTGCACGCCGCGGTGGAGGCCGTCGGCGGCGTGGAGCGGCCCGGCCAGGTCGCCATGGCCGAGGCCGTGGCCGAGGCTGCGGAGCAGCAGGAGCACCTGCTGGTCCAGGCGGGCACGGGCACCGGAAAGTCGCTCGCCTACCTGGTGCCGGCGCTGGCCCGGAACGAGAAGGTGGTCGTCGCCACGGCCACCCTCGCACTGCAGCGGCAGCTGGTCGAGCGCGACCTGCCGCGCACGGTCCAGGCGCTGCATCCGCTGCTGCGCCGCAAGCCGCTGTTCGCGATGCTCAAGGGCCGGTCCAACTACCTGTGCCTGCACCGGGTCCACGAGGGTGCGCCGCAGGACGAGGGCGAGGGCCTGTTCGATCCGGCGGAGGCGCTGGGCGGCCCCACCTCCAAGCTGGGCCAGGACATCGTCCGGCTGCGCGACTGGGCCGACGAGACGGAGACGGGCGACCGTGACGACCTGTCACCCGGCGTCTCCGACAAGGCCTGGGCCCAGTTGTCGGTCAGCTCGCGGGAGTGCCTGGGCGCCACCAAGTGCCCCTACGGCGGCGACTGCTTCGCCGAGGCGGCCCGCGAGCGGGCCAAGCTCGCCGACGTGGTGGTCACCAACCACGCCCTGCTGGCGATCGACTCGCTGGAGGGCGCCCCGGTCTTGCCCGAGCACGAGCTGCTGATCGTCGACGAGGCGCACGAACTGGTCTCCCGGGTCACCGGCATCGCGACGAGCGAGCTGACGGTGACGGCGGTGAACCGCGCGGTGAAGCGGGCGGCCAAGCTCGCCAACGAGAAGGCCGTGGACGCCCTCCAGGCCGCTGCCGAGAACTTCCACGGACTGATGGAGCTGGCCGACGCGGGCCGGGTCGAGGAGCTGCCGGAGAACATCGCCTACGCGGTGGAGAGCATCCGCTCCGCCTGCCGGGAAGTGATCACCTCCCTGGGCGAGGTCCGGGACAAGTCCCTGTCGGACGAGGACGCGGTGCGCAAGCAGGCCATGGCCTCGCTGGAGACCATCCATGACACGGCGGACCGGCTGCTGGAGGGCTCCGTGTACGACGTGATCTGGATCGAGCGCAACGAGAGGCTGGTCGCGGCCCCCGCCTCGATCCGGGTGGCCCCGCTGTCGGTCTCCGGCCTGCTGCGCGAGAAGCTCTACAACGACCGCTCGGTGGTGCTGACTTCGGCCACGCTGAAGCTGGGCGGGGACTTCAACGGCGTGGCCGCCTCGGTGGGCCTGGCCCCGACCGGCCGTGACGACGTGGGCGAGGAGCTGGCCGGCGAGACGCCCAAGTGGCGTGGGCTGGACGTGGGTTCGCCCTTCGACTACCCGAAGCAGGGCATCCTCTACGTCGCCCGCCACCTGCCCCCTCCGGGGCGGGACCCGGAACGCCCGGAGATGCTGGCCGAACTGACGGAGCTGATCCAGGCGGCGGGCGGCCGGACGCTGGGCCTCTTCTCCTCCATGCGCGCGGCTCAGACGGCGGCGGAGGCCCTGCGGGACAAGGTGCCAGGACCGATCCTGCTCCAGGGCGAGGACACCCTCGGCGAGCTGATCAAGAACTTCGCGGCAGACGCGGAGACTTGCCTCTTCGGCACGCTGTCCCTGTGGCAGGGCGTCGATGTGCCGGGCTCCGCCTGCCAGTTGGTCGTCATGGACAGGATCCCGTTCCCCCGGCCCGACGACCCCTTGATGAGCGCCCGCCAGCGCGCCGTGGAGGACCACGGCGGCAACGGCTTCATGGCGGTCGCCGCGACGCACGCGGCCTTGCTGATGGCCCAGGGCGCGGGCCGGCTGGTCCGCTCCTCGCACGACCGCGGCGTGGTCGCGGTTCTCGACAGCCGCCTGGCGACGGCCCGCTACGGCGGGTTCTTCCGAGCCTCGATGCCCGACTTCTGGTACACGACGGACCGCAACCAGGTCCGCAGGTCGCTTGCCGCGATCAACGCGAGCGCGCCCCCGGTGACGCGCCGTTAGGCCGCAGCCCCGAGGCGCGAAGCGCCTTCAGGGGGCGCAGCCCTCAGGGGCGCGAGGAACTGCGCGCCCAGCACACCACTCAGGGAGGTTCGACCCCTTCATGCGGGACGGACCTCCCTGAGTGGCGGGTTGCTCGCACAGTTCCTCGCGCCCCTGAGGGCTACGCCCTCCAACGGGGCGTCAGAGCCTCCGCAGGACGGCGACGACCTTCCCCAGGATCGTGGCGTTGTCGCCCGGGATGGGCTCGTAGGCGGCGTTGTGCGGCATCAGCCAGATGTGCCCGTCCTCGCGCTTCAGGCGCTTCACCGTGGCCTCGCCGTCGATCATCGCCGCGACGATGTCGCCGTTCTCCGCGACCGGCTGGCGGCGGACGGTCACCCAGTCCCCGTCGCAGATCGCGGCCTCGATCATCGAGTCGCCCTGGACCTTGAGCACGAAGAGCTCGCCGTCGCCCACCAGCTGCCTCGGCAGCGGGAAGACGTCCTCCACCGACTGCTCCGCGAGGATCGGGCCACCGGCCGCGATCCGGCCCACCAGGGGCACGTACGAGGTGGCCGGACGGCCGCCCGTGCTCTCGGGAGCGGGGCGGGCCACCTCCATGCCGCGCACCTCGTACGCCCGGGGCCGGTGCGGGTCGCGTCGCAGGAAGCCCTTGCGTTCGAGGGCCATCAGCTGGTGCGCCACCGAGGAGGTGCTCGACAGGCCCACGGCCTGGCCGATCTCGCGCATGCTCGGCGGGTATCCGCGCCGCTGCACGGAGTCGCGGATGACCTCGATGACGCGGCGCTGACGTTCCGTCAGGCCGGCCTCGTCGGTGCGGATCCCCGGCGGGCGGCCGGGCAGGGCGCGGACCGGGGTCTCGTCGGCGGTGTTTTCCACGGAATGAACGGTCACGGAGTGTCCCGAGGAGTGCGGTGCGGAACCGCCCCGCGGCTGGTCCGGAACCAGGCCCGACGCGGCATTTCGCAGGTCTTCCTGACTGGTGAACTGGGAGCGTTCCTGCACCGGGACGGTGCTGCTTTCGGCGATGGTCACGGCGGCCCCTCTCTCCTTCGGACGATCTCCCTTTGAATAGGCCAACGGGAGCTCCTATCGAAAGGTTGCGCCAAACACACGTTCGAGTGAATTATTGCCCGATTCCCTGAATCGATCAAGGTTCCAGGTGTATTTCGCGGCTCTCGACCGTTCGTGTGTTCGAGACAAATCCTCTCATGCGCGGCGCCCTGGGCGGGCCGAAACGCGTGCTTCCACCGTCCGGCCCAAGCCTTCCGGCTTGACCTGCGGTGATCGCCCGCAGTGAGCCGGGGGTCACGACACGCGGTGGCGGAAGCGCACGCCGTGCACCAGATCTAGTGGTTAGATGGGTGACCGCAGCCCACAGGTAGTGGTCCCCGGTGGCGGAGCTGTCTCCGCCATCGCCTACACTGTCGGCTGCGCCGAGCGCGTCCAACGGGTGGAAACGAGGAGGGGAGAGGGACATGCACTGCCCCTTCTGCCGTCATCCGGACAGCCGCGTGGTCGACTCCCGCACCACCGACGACGGCACCTCGATCCGGCGCCGCCGCCAGTGCCCCGACTGCAACCGCCGGTTCACGACCGTGGAGACCGCCACGCTGATGGTGGTCAAGCGCAGCGGCGTCACCGAGCCGTTCAGCCGGGACAAGGTCATCAGCGGGGTCCGCAAGGCCTGTCAGGGGCGCCCGGTCACCGAGGACGCGCTGGCCCAGCTCGGCCAGCGGGTCGAGGAGGCCGTCCGTTCCACCGGCAGCGCCGAACTGTCCACGCACGATGTCGGTCTGGCCATACTCGGTCCCCTCCGGGAGCTCGACGTGGTGGCCTACCTGCGATTCGCCTCGGTCTACCGGGCGTTCGACTCCCTCGAAGACTTCGACGCCGCCATCGCGGAACTCCGCGCCGAGCGGCCCCCCGCGGCCGCGCCCCAGTAGGGCACGGCCGCGCACCCCAGCACCAGCCCGACGGCGGGCTCCGTGCTGCGCGGAAACACGCGCGAGCGTGTGCACAGCGGCAACCAGCAGGACCTAGCAGTTACCAGTACGGCGACCCGGGAAGCAGCGGGGCGTGCAGGGCGTTTGCCCAGGAGGAGGCGGCAATGACAGATACCACCAGCGGCTCCCGCAACAAGGGCGCGGCCAAGGCCAAGGGCGGCGCCAAGGCCGGCGCGGGTCTGACGGTCGAGCGGATCTACACCACCCCCGGCGTGCACCCCTACGACGAGGTCACCTGGGAGCGCCGCGACGTCGTCATGACCAACTGGCGTGACGGCTCGATCAACTTCGAGCAGCGCGGGGTGGAGTTCCCCGACTTCTGGTCGGTCAACGCGGTCAACATCGTCACGAGCAAGTACTTCCGCGGCGCGGTGGGCACCCCGCAGCGCGAGTGGAGCCTGAAGCAGATCATCGACCGGGTGGTGAAGACCTACCGCGCGGCCGGTGAGAAGAACGGTTACTTCGCCGGCCCCGCGGACGCCGAGATCTTCGAGCACGAGCTGACCTACGCCCTCCTCCACCAGGTCTTCAGCTTCAACTCGCCGGTCTGGTTCAACGTCGGCACGCAGCAGCCGCAGCAGGTCAGCGCCTGTTTCATCCTGGCCGTCGACGACTCCATGGAGTCGATCCTCGACTGGTACAAGGAAGAGGGCATGATCTTCAAGGGCGGCTCCGGCGCCGGCCTGAACCTCTCCCGGATCCGCTCCTCCAAGGAACTGCTCTCCTCCGGCGGCAACGCCTCCGGCCCGGTCTCCTTCATGCGCGGCGCCGACGCCTCCGCCGGCACCATCAAGTCCGGTGGCGCCACCCGCCGCGCGGCCAAGATGGTCGTGCTCGACGTGGACCACCCGGACGTCGAGGCCTTCATCGAGACCAAGGTGAAGGAGGAGGAGAAGATCCGCGCCCTGCGCGACGCGGGGTTCGACATGGACCTCGGCGGCGACGACATCACCTCCGTCCAGTACCAGAACGCCAACAACTCGGTCCGCGTCTCGGACGAGTTCATGAAGGCGGTCGAGGAGGGCAAGGACTTCGGCCTGCGCGCCCGCCTGACCGGCGACGTGATCGAGACCGTCGACGCCAAGGGCCTGTTCCGCAAGATGGCCGAGGCCGCCTGGGCCTGCGCCGACCCCGGCATCCAGTACGACTCGACCATCAACCACTGGCACACCTGCCCGGAGTCCGGCCGCATCAACGCGTCCAACCCCTGCTCCGAGTACATGCACCTGGACAACTCCAGCTGCAACCTCGCCTCGCTGAACCTGATGAAGTTCCTCCGCGACGACGACTCCTTCGACGCGGTGACCTTCGCCAAGGTCGTCGAGCTGGTCATCACCGCGATGGACATCTCCATCTGCTTCGCCGACTTCCCCACCGAGAAGATCGGCGAGACCACCCGTGCCTTCCGCCAGCTGGGCATCGGCTACGCCAACCTGGGCGCCCTGCTGATGGCCACCGGCCACGCCTACGACTCCGAGGGCGGTCGCGCCCTGGCCGGTGCGATCACCTCGCTGATGACGGGCACCGCCTACAAGCGCTCCGCCGAGCTGGCCGCCATCGTCGGCCCGTACGACGGCTACGCCCGCAACGCCGAGCCGCACCAGCGGGTCATGAAGCAGCACGCGGACGCCAACGCCGCCGCCGTGCGCATGGACGACCTGGACACCCCGGTCTGGGCCGCGGCCACCGAGGCCTGGCAGGACGTCGTCCGCCTGGGCGCGCAGAACGGTTTCCGCAATGCCCAGGCCTCGGTGCTGGCCCCGACCGGCACCATCGGCCTGATGATGGACTGCGACACCACCGGCGTCGAGCCCGACCTGGCCCTGGTCAAGTTCAAGAAGCTGGTCGGCGGCGGCTCGATGCAGATCGTCAACGGCACGGTGCCGCGGGCGCTCAAGCGCCTGGGCTACCAGGACGAGCAGGTCGAGGCGATCGTCACACACATCTCCGAGCACGGAAACGTGATCGACGCGCCCGGTCTGCGGCCCGAGCACTACGAGGTCTTCGACTGCGCGATGGGCGAGCGGTCCATTTCCCCGATGGGCCACGTGCGGATGATGTCGGCGATTCAGCCCTGGATTTCCGGCGCCATCTCCAAGACCGTCAACATGCCGGAGAGCGCCACCGTCGAAGAGGTCGAAGAGATCTACTTCGAGGCGTGGAAGCTCGGCGTGAAGGCGCTGGCGATCTACCGCGACAACTGCAAGGTGGGCCAGCCGCTCTCGGCGAAGAAGAAGGAGTCCGCGGCGAAGGCGGAGCCCGCCGCCGTGGAGGCCCCGGCCGCCGTCGAGAAGGTCGTCGAGTACCGCCCGGTCCGCAAGCGCCTGCCGAAGGGCCGTCCCGGCATCACCACCTCCTTCACGGTGGGCGGCGCCGAGGGCTACATGACCGCCAACTCCTACCCGGACGACGGCCTGGGCGAGGTCTTCCTGAAGATGTCCAAGCAGGGTTCGACCCTCGCGGGCATGATGGACGCCTTCTCCATCGCCGTCTCGGTCGGCCTGCAGTACGGCGTGCCGCTGGAGACGTACGTCTCGAAGTTCACCAACATGCGCTTCGAGCCGGCCGGTCTGACCGACGACCCGGACGTGCGGATGGCCCAGTCGATCGTCGACTACATCTTCCGCCGCCTGGCCCTGGACTTCCTGCCCTTCGAGACCCGTTCGGCGCTCGGCATCCACTCGGTGGAGGAGCGTCAGCGCCACCTGGAGACCGGCTCCTACGAGCCGGTCGAGGCCGAGGACGTCGACGTGGAGGGCCTGGCCCAGTCCGCGCCGCGCGAGCAGGCGGCCAAGCCGCAGGCGTCCGCCCAGGTCCAGCCGCTGCCGACGCCGCAGGTGCACAACTCCACGGAGCTGCTGGAGATCCAGCAGGGCATCAACTCCGACGCCCCGCTCTGCTTCTCCTGCGGCACCAAGATGCGCCGCGCCGGCTCCTGCTACCTCTGCGAGGGCTGCGGCTCGACCAGCGGCTGCAGCTGAGCTGAGCAGCCGTCAGTGACGAAGGGGCCCCGACCGGTTCGCCGGCCGGGGCCCCTTCGGCCTGCTGCGCAGTTCAGCGGAGCTCGCCCTCCAGCAGGCCCATGAGGTACATGTCGTGCCACCGCCCGTCGCGGCGGAAGACCTGGCGCAGACGGCCCTCCTCGACGAAGCCGAGCTTCGAGTAGACGTGGTGGGCGGAGCGGTTCTCGGTCACCACCGTCAGCGTGATCTTGTGCAGGCGCATCTGCTCGAAGCCGTACCGGCACATGGTGCGCATGGCGTCGGTGGCGAGGCCCCGGCCCCAGTACTGCTTCTCGCCGATGTAGACGTCGATCTCCGCGATGCCGGTCTCCGGCTCCGCGCCGTGCAGCCGGACCAGACCGACCAGCATCTCGTCGTCCAGGCACTCCACCCCGTAGAGGACGTCCTCGTAGCGGTTGGGCTCCCGCTGTGAGAACCGCTCCACCGTCCTGGCGAGGGTCTGCCGGTAGCCGTCGGACATCCAGCGCATGACCTCGGGGTCGCTGTTCCAGCGCCACAGGGCCTCGGCGTCGGACGGTTCCATCGGGCGCAGCCGCACCCGTTCACCCAGGACCACGGTTCGCTCCTCGTTCGTACGGGTCATGTCTCGCCATATGGACCGGAGCACCCTGGCAGTCCGTCCGGACGGGGGTCAACCGAATAACCGGGCTATCGTGGCGCCATGGCCCGACCTCGGCGGATTGTGCTGCTCAGACATGGTGAGTCACAGGGGAATGTCGACGACACCATCTACCAGCGCGTCCCCGACCACGCGCTGGAGCTCACCGCCCGCGGCCGCGAGCAGGCCCGACGGGCGGGCGAGGAGATCCGGGGGCTGTTCGGACAGGACCGGGCCCAGGTCTACGTCTCGCCCTATCTGCGCACCCGGCAGACCTTCCAGTTGCTCGGCCTCAACCCCAGCCGGATCCGGGTGATGGAGGAGCCCCGGCTCCGCGAGCAGGACTGGGGCAACCTGCAGGACGTCGAGGACATCCGCCGCCAGCGCAAGGCCCGCGACACCTACGGGCACTTCTTCTACCGCTTCACCCAGGGCGAGTCCGGGGCCGACGTCTACGACCGGGTGGGCGCCTTCTTCGAGACCATGCACCGCAACTTCCTGCGCCCGGACTATCCGCCCAACGTGCTGCTGGTGATCCACGGGCTGCTGATGCGGCTGTTCTGCATGCGCTGGTTCCACTGGAGCGTCGAGGAGTTCGAGGCCCTGTCGAACCCCGACAACGGCGAGATGCGCATCCTGCTCCTGGGTGCGGACGGCCGCTATACCCTGGACCGGCCCTTCGAACGCTGGGCCTACCCCTCCTGAGGAGCTGCCGCCATGTACGTCGTCACGCTGTCCTACACCGCGCCGATCGAGCAGGTCGACGCGCTGATCCCGGAGCACCGGGAGTGGCTGGACACCGCGTACGCCGACGGCCTGCTGCTCGCCTCGGGCGCCAAGGTACCGCGCGACGGCGGCATCCTGATCGCGCCGCAGATGGAGCGGGCCGCGCTGGACGCGCTGCTGGCGGACGACCCCTTCGCCAAGGGCGGCGTGGCCCGGTACGACGTCGTCGAGTTCCGGGCCACCAAGACCGCGTCGGCGCTGGTCAACTACCGTGAGGAGCAGACCTCCTGACGGAGGCCCGGCTGCTGCCGGGCGTGCTCGGCAACGCCGAGTCGCACCAGGACGACTCCTTCGCGCCGGGCCGGATGGCCGACCTGCTGGANGCCGGGGCCGGACGAAGAGCGCCACCGCCACCGCCAGCGCGACGGCGAGCAGAACCGCACCCATGCCGAAGGCGGCGTGGTAGCCGCCGTTGAGCGCCACCACCGGATCACTGCCGACGGCGCGCAGCCGGGATGTGCGGGCGGCGGCCAGTGCGGCCGTGGCCGCCACGCCGAGCGCCGCACCGATCTGCTGGCCGGTGTTGAACAGTCCGGAGGCCAGTCCGGCGTCGGCCTCGGCCGTGTCCATGGCCAGGCCGGTGAGCGCGGTCACCGCCAGCCCGAAACCGGCCGCCGCGGCGGCCACGGGCAGGACATCGAGGACGTAACTCCCGTGCACCGGGGCACGGGTGAGCCAGGCCAGTCCGGCCACCAGGGCGGCCAGCCCGCCGGCCAGCACCCGGCCCTCGCCGTGGCGGCGGATCAGCCGCGCGGCGAAGCCGAGGGTGGCCACGGAGATGGCGACGGCGGTGGGGACCATGGCCAGCCCGGTCCGGCCGGCGCTGTAGCCGCGGACCTGCTGCAGGTACTGCGCGAGCACCACCTGGAAGGTGAACAGTGCCGCCACCATCAGCAGTTGCACCAGGTTGGCGCCCAGCACCGAGCGGCTGCGCAGTAGGCGCAGGGGTAGCAGCGGGTCAGCCGTCCGGGACTGCCGCCACAGGAAGGCGCCGAGCAGGGCGAGCGAAAGCGCGCCCAGGCCGAGGGTGAAGCCGGAGAGCCAGCCGTGGGTCCCGGTTTCGACGGTGACGTAGACGGCCAGCATCAGACCGGCGGTCGCCAGCAGCGCGCCGGGGACATCGGCCCGCCGGTGCAGGCCGAGGCCGGGGGCGTCCGGCAGGATCCGGGCCGACAGCAGCGAAGCGGCGAGGCCGATCGGCACGTTGATGAGGAACACCCAGTGCCACCCCGCGAGTTGGGTGAGCATGCCGCCGAGCACCAGGCCGAGGGCGGCTCCTGCGGAGCCGGTGAAGCCGAACACGGCGAAGGCACGGCCGCGCTGCCGCGGATCGGGATAGAGCGCCGCGGTCATGCCCAGGCTGACGGCGGAGACCAGCGCTCCGCCTGCACCCTGCAGCGCCCGTGCCGCGATCAGCAGCCAGGCGTCCGCGGCCACGCCGCAGAGCAGGGAGGCCACGGTGAACAGCGCGAGTCCGGCCAGTAGCACTCGGCGGCGGCCGAGGAGGTCGCCGAGTCTGCCGGCGAGGAGCAGCAGGCCGCCGAAGGCGATCAGGTAGGAGTTCATCACCCAGGCCAGTCCGGTGCTGCCGAACCGGAGTTGCCGCTGGATCTCGGGCAGGGCGACGGTCACCACGGTGCCGTCGAGAACGATCATCAACGTCCCGGCACAGAGCACCGCCAGGGCCAGGCCACGGGCCTTCACAAGGGCCTCCCTCGTCCTTGGGGAACTTCTTGTAACAGAGCCCATGGTGTGTGACCATCGGGACCGGCGGAAGGAGGCACTTTCATGTCACGCAGGAACACCGAGGTAACGGCCCGGAAGCTGGTCGAGGACACCTGCCCGATGGTGGAGGTGCTCGGCCGGGTCGCCGCCAAGTGGAACATCTCCATCCTGGTGGCGGCCAGTCAGGGGCCCATCCGCTTCACGGAGTTGGAGCGCGCGCTGGAGGGCATCAGCCGTCGGATCCTGACGCTGAACCTACGCAACCTGGAGCGGGACGGCCTGCTGACCCGCACGGTCCATCCGACCGTCCCGCCGCGGGTGGAGTACCAGGCGACGCCGATGGCGCTGGAGCTCTACGACTCGCTGGTGGCGCTGACCGACTGGGCCGAGCGCCACCGGGCGGACGTCACGGCCGCGCGCGCCGTCTACGACGCGGTGAACTGAGGACGCGTCAACGGAGAACGGGCGCCCCGAGGACGGACGACCCGAGGACGGACGACCCGAGGACGGACGACCCGAGGACGGACGACCCGAGGACGGGTCCCCTGCGTGCCGGTCGCCTCAGGGCGGCGACGCCGGACCCGGGGGTCAGGCGGGGCAGAGGGCGCTCGCATGCAGGATGGTCACCAGACGGTCCGTCAACTCCTCGTCCGCGGGGGTCAACGGGAGGCGCACCGGGCCCGAGGGCAGGCCCTGGTGCGCGAGCAGCGCCTTGGCGGTCACCGTCCCGGGGTGGCTGCCCATCATGGCCTCCACGAGTGGCAGCAACTCGGCGTTCAGACGGGCGGCGAGCTCGGTCTCGCCACGGGCGTAGGCGTCGAGCACCGCCCGACTCTCCCGGGGGGCGGCGTTGGCCACCGTGCTGATCGCCCCGACTCCGCCCACCGCCGCCAGAGGCAGGTTGAGGTCGTCGTTGCCGGAGTAGTACTGCAAGCCCGTCTCCGCGATCATCCGGGCGCAGTGCAGCAGGTCTCCTGTGCAGTCCTTGACCCCCACGACGCGTGGGTGTTCCGCGAGGCGGCGCAGGGTGTCACGGTCCAGGCGGACGCCGGTCCGGGCCGGAACGTCGTACAGCAGCACCGGAAGTGACGTGGCGTCGGCCACGGACTCGAAGTGCCGCCGGACGCCTTCCTGTGGGGGCCGGCTGTAGTACGGGGCCACGACGAGCAGCCCGTGGGCGCCGGCCGCCTCGGCCTGCCGGGCCAGCTCGACGGCATGCGCGGTGTCGTTGCTGCCGGCACCGGAGAGGACCCGGGCGCGATCGCCGACCGCCTCGACCACCGAGCGGATCAGTGACCGCTTCTCCTGGTCGGTGGTCGTCGGCGCCTCGCCCGTGGTGCCGCTGAGGACCAGTGCGTCGCAGCCCTGGTCGACGAGGTGGGCGGCCAGCGCCTGCGCCCCTTCGGTGTCGAGGCTGCCGTCGCCGTGGAAGGGGGTGACCATCGCGACCGCGAGGCGGCCGAAAGCGGGGGAGGTGCTCATGGGAACAGCGTCGCCCGGGATGGCCGTGTAGCACCAGCAATGATCTCTGGCACTGACTGTTCACGGTTGCTCAACTGTCCGCCCTGCTGCCACCCCGTCCAGTGGTCACAAAGTTCGGAGAAGTACTGGATTTTCTTACCTTTCTTACGATCCAATGTCTGCCACTGGATACGCGTGCTGCAGGAGAGGCCCAACTACCCTCGTGGGCCTCTTTGTTGTGCGCACGCGGGGGAGGAATCACCTGGTGGCAGAGACAAGAGGCTCAGTCCTGAGGCGCACCGCGGTCCTGCTCACGGCGCTGTCCGCGGCCGTCGCCACGGCCGCGGCGTACGGCCCGGTCGCCGTGGCGCAGCCGCAGCAGATCGCCGCCGCCGACGGCACCGTGCGCACGGTGCAGAGCGACGACTACGCGGCTCCGATCGCCAAGCAGCAGCAGAAGGAGCGTCAGGCCGCCCTGCAGGACGTGCTCTCGGGCAAGCGGACCGTGCAGACCGTGCACGGCTCCAAGGTCGTGCGGCTCGGCAAGGGCAAGTACGCCGAACTGGCGCGGGAGAAGACCGACAAGATCTTCACCGTCCTGGTCGAGTTCGGCGACAAGGTCGACAACACCACGCTCTACAACGGGAAGGTCAAGTACGGCGGCACCCCCGGGCCGCTGCACAACCGGATCGAGCCGCCCGACCGCTCGGTCGACAACACCACCTCCTGGCTGGCCGATTTCAACCAGCAGCACTACCAGGACATGTACTTCAGCGGCAGCAAGCCCTCGCTGAAGACCTACTACGAGGCGCAGTCCTCCGGCCGCTACTCGGTCGACGGCTCCGTCAGCGACTGGGTCAAGGTCGACTGGAACGAGGCCCGCTACGGGTCCGACTACTGCGGCAGCCACGTTTGCGCCAACGCCTACCAGCTGATCGCCGACGGCGTGAACGCCTGGGCGGCGCAGCAGAAGGCGGCCGGCAGGACCACGGCGGAGATCAAGGCGACGCTGGCCCAGTACGACCAGTGGGACCGCTACGACTACGACCACGATGGCGACTTCAACGAGCCCGACGGGTACATCGACCACTTCCAGATCGTCCACGCGGGCGTGGACGAGTCCGCCGGCGGCGGCGTCCAGGGCACCGACGCGCTGTGGGCGCACCGCAGTTACGCCTTCGCCTCGCAGGCAGGGGTGACCGGGCCGGAGGGCAACCTGCTCGGCGGCACGCAGGTCGGCGACACCGGCGTCTGGGTCGGCGACTACACCATGCAGGCGGAGAACGGCGGGCTCGGCGTCTTCGCCCACGAGTACGGCCACGACCTCGGTCTGCCGGACCTGTACGACACCGCCGGGGGCGACAACTCCACCGGCTTCTGGTCGATCATGTCCTCCGGCTCCTGGCTGGGCACCGGCGGTTCCGAGATCGGAGACCGTCCGGACGACCTCGACGCCTGGTCGAAGCTGCAGCTCGGCTGGCTCAACTACACGACGGCCCAGGCCGGTTCGAAGAAGACGGTCAAGCTGAACCTGTCCGAGTACAACAGCGACCAAGGCCAGGGGCTGGTGGTCAACCTGCCCGACAAGAAGGTGACGACGGACATCACCACCCCTGGGCAGGGCAGCACCCAGTGGTGGAGCGGCACCGGCGACAGCCGCACGGCCACGCTGGCCCGCGAGATCGACCTCAGCGGCGTGAGCGGCGCCGCTGCCGTCTCGCTGGACGGCTGGTGGGACACCGAGCCGGACTACGACTACGTGTACGCCGAGGTCTCGAAGGACGGCGGGGCCAACTGGACCGTGGTCGACGGCACCGCCGACGGCGGCCCGCTGAGCACCGACGGCGCCGGCAAGCCGGCCCTCAACGGCGCCTCGGACAGCCACAGGCAACTGGTCTACCCGCTGGACGGCTACGTGGGGCAGAAGATCCAGTTCCGCTTCCGCTACACCACCGACACGGCCGTGCACGGCCTCGGCTTCGCGGCCGACCGCATCACCGTCACCGGCGGAGGCTCGACCCTGTTCAGCGACGACGCCGAGACCGAGGCTGCGGGCTGGACCAGTTCCGGCTTCTCCCGGGTGGGCGCGTCGATCACCACCGCCTACCCCGAGTACTACATCGTGGAGAACCGGCAGTACGTCTCCTACGACGCCACGCTGAAGACCGGTCCGTACCAGTTCGGCTGGCTGGACACGAAGGCCGACTGGGTGGAGCACTACCCGTACCAGAACGGTGTGCAGGTGTGGCTCTGGGACACGTCCCAGACGGACAACAACACCAGCCAGCACCCGGGCGAGGGGTTGGCCCTGCCGGTCGACGCGCACCCGCAGCCGACTGTCTGGAGCGGCACCGACATCCTGATGAACCACCGACTCCAGGCCTACGACGCCACCTTCGGCCTGGCGCCGACGGCGTCGCTGGCCGTGCACCGCTACGGCGTGACCACGGTCGTCCCGTCGCAGCAGGGCGTCTCGGTCTTCGACGACCACAAGGGTTCGTACTGGTCGGCGAACGACCCGTGGGGCAGCGTCAAGGTCCCGGACACGGGGACCCGGATCACCGTCGAGAAGTTCTCCAAGGACGGCTCGTCGGTGTGGCTGAAGCTCTCACCGTCGCAGAGCTGAGCCGACGGCTTGTCAGCAGCGGCCGCCCGCCGGAGGCTTCCTCCAGGCGGGCGGCCGTGCGTTCCGTCCGCTGTCGTGGGACAGGGGCCGGCGGGGCGGTCGGGCAGGCGGACGGGGTCCGGCGGGCGGCGGGCGGTCGGGCTGGCGTACGAGGCAGGCCGGTGCGGGCCGTCGGCTCGGCCGCCGGGGCTGCGCGGGCTGCTGCCGGGGGCCGCCGGGCCGGCCGGCCGCTCAGGCCTCCGTGGCCGGAGGCCGGTCCGCGGGCAGGGCGTCCGGCCGGACCGGGTGCATCACGAAGACCGCGATCAGGAAGGCCACCGCGCAGAAGATCAGGCCGACCTCGAAGGCACTGGTCATGCCGTGGACGAAGACCTCGTTGGCGTACGCGGGCGGCAGGTGGCCGCTGGACTTGAACGTGGCCAACTGGCCCGGAGTGGCGTGCTGCAGGAACTGCGCCGCCTGGTGTCTGCCCTCGTTGCGGCTGGCTGTCGCGAAGACGGTGACCAGGATGGCCAGGCCGAGTGAACCACCCACCTGCTGCGTGGCGTTGAGCAGGCTGGTGGCGGCACCGGTCTCGTGGGGCTTGACTCCGGAGACCGCGTTCAGCATCACCGGTACGAAGATGCAGCCCATGCCGAAGCCGAAGACCATCGTCGGCCCGAGCACGCCTTCGGCATAGCTGGAGCCCGTGTTCATCTGCGTGATCCACAGCGTGCCGCCGGTCATCAGCAGCGTGCCCAGGATCAGGAACGGCCGGGCGCCGAACTTGCTCTGCAGCCTGGCCGCGACCTGTGCGGCGAGGATGATCGAGGCGCTCATCGGCAGGAAGCCGAGGCCGGCCCGGACCGGGCTGTAGCCCAGGACGTTCTGGATGAACTGGGTCATGAAGAAGAAGATGCCGAACATGGCCGCGGCCAGGCAGAGCATCAGGCCGTAGCCGCCCGACCGGTTGCGGTTGCGGAACAGGTGGAGCGGGGTGATCGGCTGCGGCGTGCGCCGCTCGATCACCAGGAAGCTCGCCAGCAGCACGACCGCCACGGCGAAGGAGACCCCGGTCCAGACGTCGGACCAGCCCTTGTCGGCGGCCCGGATGAAACCGTAGACGAGCGCGACCATGCCGAGGGTCGAACTCAGGGCACCGGCCAGGTCGAAACGGCCGGGGTGCTTCTCGGAGTCGTTGACGTAGAGCGGCGCCAGCATGGCCAAGGCGAGTCCGATGGGCACGTTGACGAAGAACACCCAGCGCCAGGAGAGCCAGGACGTCAGGATGCCGCCGAGCAGCAACCCGATCGCGCCTCCGGCGCCGGCGACGGCCGAGTAGACGCCGAACGCCCGGTTACGGGCGGGGCCTTCGGCGAAGTTGGTGGCGATCAGCGCGAAGGCCGTCGGCGAAGCGATGGCGCCGCCGATGCCCTGCAGCGCACGGGCGGCCAGCAGCATCCACGAGGCGGTGGCCAGGCCGCCGAGGAGGGAGGCGAGGCTGAAGATCAGCACGCCTGCCATCAGCGTCGGTCTGCGCCCGAGGATGTCGCCGATCCGGCCGCCGAGCAGGAGCAGGCCGCCGAAGGTCAGCGTGTAGGCGTTGAGCACCCAGGAGAGGGTGGCTTCCGAGAAGTGCAGCGCGCTCGCGATGTGCGGCAGCGCGATGTTCACGATGGTGATGTCGAGGACGACCATCAACTGCGTGGTGGCAATGATCGTGAGGGAGAGGCCCGGATGCTGTCCTCGCCGGGCCTGTGCGGGTGGTGCTTTGGCAAGCGTGGATGGATTGGCCACGGCTTCCCCCTGCGGCTATGAGAGGACGCTCGCAATCAATACCTTGGACGGTAGTCCTGTATCTCTTGTGAACGCAATCGTTCCTTATTCTGGGATGGCCGGAAGCGGGAGGGAGCAGGAGGCGGTGGAAGCGATGCGTCGGGCCGGGGTGCGCCGCAGGGGCGCCGAGCTGGAGGCGGCGATCTTCGACGCCGCTCTGGAGCAGCTGACGTCCTCCGGGTACGCACGGCTCAGCATGGAGGCCGTGGCCACGGCGGCGCGTACCGGCAAAGCTTCGGTCTACCGCCGCTGGCCGTCGAAGGAGGAACTGGTCCTCGACGCGCTGCGGTCCACCCTGCCGGAGCCCGGCGTGCCCCCGGCGACGGGGTCCCTCCGCGGGGACCTGTTGGAGGTGCTCGACCGGCTGCGCGTCGCCATGACCTCCCCGCCCGGCTGCGCGGCCCGTGCGGTGATCAGCGAACTGGACCACGAGCGGGCGGCGGCTTTCGTCGGCTTCATGCACGAGCGCCTGGTCGACCCGGTGAAGCAGCTGCTGCGCGAGGTCTTCGCGGCGGCGGAGGCCCGCGGCGAGATCCGCCCCGGTTCGGTGACCCCGGCTGTCGTGGACGTGATCCCCGCGTTGATGATGTACCGCTCCAAGCTGGGCGGTGGCGAGTTCACCCCCGCAGACGCCCGCGCCGCGGTGGACGAGGTCCTTCTGCCCATCGTCCGCACTCATCGGCCGGACACGACCTGACGACGCCGCGGCATGACGCGAACGCGACGTCAGGATGCCTGCCCGCCAGGGAAGTTGCCCCCGCCCGGCAGGGCCTGGCCGCGGCCGCTGGGCCGTGGTTGTTCCGCCCGGCCGGACCGCGGGGCTTGGCCGCGGGCGCTGGGCCGTGGTTGTTCCGCCTGGCCGGACTGCGGGGCTTGGCTGCGCGCGATGCGCCGGGGGCCGGGGCCCGCGCGTGACCGGGAGCGCCGGCCATGCGCCGGGCCGGCCCATGGCCCTGCCGGGACCTGGGGTCCGGCCGCGGCGGCCGGAAATGAGGGAGCGTTGTTGCCGGTGCTTTCGCCGTCCAGGAGTCGTTGGCCACCGCTCGGGCGGCGCCCGGGCGGGCAGGCGGCGGCATGAGGGGTGTGGGGGGCGGCAACCGGGCGTCGGGGGCGGCAAATCGGGGGTCGGGGGGCGGCTAGTCTGTTGCCATGGCAGTCGCTCCCCCCACCCACAGCGTCGAACGGTCCCTGCGTGCGACCGGGTCGACCCTCGTGGCCGGGGTGGACGAGGTCGGGCGCGGGGCCTGGGCCGGGCCGCTCACGGTGTGCGCGGCGATCACCGGGCTGCGCCGCCCGCCGGAGGGGCTGACCGATTCCAAGCTGCTCACCCGGCTGCGGCGTGAGGAACTCGCTCCTGTGCTGGCCCGCTGGGTCACCGCCCATGCCCTCGGGCACGCCAGCCCGCAGGAGTGCGACGAACTGGGCATGACGGCTGCGCTGCGCCTCGCCGCCGTCCGCGCGTTGGAGGCGCTGCCGGTGCAGCCGGATGCGGTGATCCTCGACGGCAAGCACGACTACCTCGGCGGGCCGTGGCGCGTCCGCACGGTGATCAAGGGCGACCAGTCGTGCGTCGCCGTCGCCGCCGCGTCCGTGCTGGCCAAGGTCCACCGGGACGCCGCCATGGCGGAGTTGGGGGCGGGGCACCCGGACTACGGCTTCGCCGACAACGCCGGCTACCCGTCGCCGGTGCACAAGGCGGCTCTCGAGCAGCTGGGGCCGACGCCGCACCACCGGATGTCCTGGGCCTACTGGGAGGAGCTGCCGAAGTGGCGGCACCTGCGGGTGGTCCGTCAGCGCGAGGACTCGGGCGAGCAACTGGCGCTGGGGTTCTGACGGGGCGTCGGACGACGCCGGGGCGGCAGGACGACGACGTCCGGGTGTACGCGGACCATCGGTCGGGTGTGTTGCCCGTACCCCCCTGTCGAGGGCGTGCGGCCTGGGAGTAAGCTTCCCTGCGCCTGTGCGGTGCCATCCGGTGCGCCGCCACGCAGTGCCGAGGAGCTGGAGATCCACAAGACCGACTCGGGCCAGGGCGTTCCATCCACCGACGAGACGGACCCGGTAGCCCGCACCATGCCTGTACCTTCCTCTGTCGTTCCCGGGCCGCGTCCGGGTCCGCGCCCCGGGCCGCCGGCGCGTCGGCCGGTTCCCGGCCCGCCTGCCGGTCCCGCCCGTGTTCCCAAGCCCGGTCCGGCCGTTCGGCGGACGCCCGCCGCTGCGGCGGACGTGCACCAGGTCGAGACGCAGGTCCTGCCGTCGAGCCCCGAGGGCGCGATGGACCGGGCCGACGAGGCGGTCGACCTGCTGCTGGAGACCGGCCGGGCGCCCGAGCAGATCCTCGTCCTGACGACGGCCGAGCCCCACCCCTGGCAGCAGCACGAGGAGTCCTTCGGGGCCGAGCGCTACTGGGCCCAACTGGACGAGGCGGCGGACGTCTTCTACGCGGAGGCGCTCGCCTGCCGCGCTGTCCGGCGCGAGGTCGTGGTGCTCGCGGTCAACGGCGGGGACGAGGCGGCCGTCGCCGCCGCGACCGCCAAGGCCCGGGAACACGCCACCCGGTTGCTGCTGGTCTGCGGCCCGACTGTCTGACCTCCTGAGCGCGGCCGCCACTGCCCAGCTGGGCTGATGGTCGTTCTGGTCGGAAGCCGGGCCCCTGGTCGGGCAGGGCCGCGGCGCTCGGCCTGATGGAGTCTCCGGCCTGGGGCGCGCCCCGAGCGGGCCGGGCCTGCCGGGCCTCTCGGGCGTCCGCGAGGTGACGGCGGCTCAGTTCGCAGCTGCGACAGCGGAGCTGAGTGCCGGTCGGGCGAGCGGTCGGCCGTCCGCGGCAGTCTGCTCGACGGCGATGGCGGCGCGCGGCGGCAGTTCGCTGACCGTGTGCAGGGTTGCGCGGGACCAACCGTCCACCCGGGGCGTGCGGCCGGCGCGGCCGTCCGCCGCCACCCGCCAGCCGGCCTCGGTCAGGGTGACGAAGGCGCCGTGCCGCAGTCCGTGCAGCGCGGCGGCGTCGCGCAGCGCCCACATCCAGGCGCCGTCGCGGTCCTCCCAGTCCAGGGAGCCGCGTCGGCAGAGCAGCAGCACCGCCGTCCGGGTGGGGCGCGCCCGGCGCAGATCGTGCGGGACGGCCTGGCGCAACTGGGCGAGGATCGCGTTGCGCGGGCGCCAGCCGTCCCTGTCGTCCAGGTGGGCGGTCCATGAGGCACCGCCGACGAGACGACCGTCCGCGTCCAGAACGCCGACCGCCACGGTGCCCGGCGAGGGGCGGTGAATCCGGTGCAGCTCGTTGACCAGTGCGCGCGGGTCGCCGACCGGGGCCGGACCGGTCTGCCGCCAACCGGTCGGATCGAGGTTCCTCGGCAGTGTCGGGGGCGCAACGGGGGCCGGTTCCGGGACGAGGCTGATGACAGTCAACTTCCTCCTTCCCCGTGCCCCGCGTCAGGGCACCCCCGCACCACGCGTCCCGGTGCGAAACCGGGTGCGAATACGTGTCAATTCTCACTGCCCGGCGGGGAGTCCGGCAACGGCGGCGCTGCCGGAAGTGTCCGAGGTGCCGACGGAATGTCAGGTTAAGTCCTCGACAGGAGTTCACCCCTGTGTAACGTCCGAGCTGCGGAGGGGCGGGTGTGCGGGTCGCGGCTGCGAGCGGGTCTGGGGCTGGGAGGCGCCTACCCGCCCGTCAGCCCTGCTGGGCCAGGACCAGCGGCAGTACCTCGGCGGCGCCGGCCCGGCGCAGCAGCCGGGCCGCGACGGCAAGCGTCCAGCCGGAGTCCGTGAAGTCGTCCACGAGGAGGACGGGGCCGGGAGCGGCGGCCAGTGCGGCGGCCAACTCCTCCGGGACGGTGAGGGACTCGGCCACCGTCCTGACCCGTTGCGCGCTGTTGCTACGGCCGCCGCGCGGCGGGCGGGCGTACTCGACCCGGCCGAGCAGCGGCAGCCGACCGACCCGCGCGATTCCTTCGCCGAGGCTCTCGACCAGCTGAGGGCGCGTCAGCGAGGCCGTCGTCACCACGCCGACCGGTCGGGCGTCCCAGGCGCCCGGGCCCCGGGACCAGTCCGCGAGCACGGAGACCACGGCGTCCAGGACCTCGGGGGCCACCGGGGCGTCGGGAGCGCCGGGGGCGAAGAGCGGGCGCAGCCGGTTGCCCCAGCCGATGTCGGAGAGGCGGCCGAGGGCCCGGCCCACGGCGGCCTGCTCGCCCGCGGGGATGCGGCCCTTGAGGTTCACCCCCAGGGCCGGGAGGCCGGAGGGCCACTGGCGGCGCGGTTCGACCTCGATGCCCGGACGGCCCAGCATGGCCCGGGCGGCGGCCAGGGTCTCTGCCGAGACCTCGGTGCTGCGGCTGCGCCCCGTGCACCGGTCGCAGCGGCCGCACGGGGCGGCTGACGGGTCGTCAAGCTGGCGGCGCAGAAACTCCATCCGGCAGGACTCGGCGGCGGCGTAGGCCAGCATGGCCTGCTGCTCGGCGGCCCGGGTCCGGGCGACGCGGGCGTAGCGCTCCTGGTCGTAGTGCCACTCCTGGCCGGTGGCGACCCAGCCTCCGCGCACCCGGCGCACCGCGCCGTCCACGTCGAGCACCTTGAGCATGGTCTCCAACCGGGTGCGGCGGAGGTCGACCCGGGCCTCCAGGGCCGGGGTGGACAGCGGCAGCGGCAGCCCCGCCGGGTCGGTGTGCTCGGCCAGGGCGGCCAGGGTGGCCCGGACCTGCTCCTCGGGCGGGAAGGCGAGCGACGCGAAGTAGCGCCAGATCGCCTGGTCCTCCGGCCCGGGGAGCAGCAGCACCTCGGCCCGCTCGATGCCGCGGCCGGCGCGGCCCACCTGCTGGTAGTAGGAGATGGGCGAGTTGGGCGAACCGAGGTGGACCACGAAGCCGAGGTCGGGCTTGTCGAAGCCCATGCCCAGCGCGGAGGTGGCGACCAGGGCCTTGACCCGGTTGGCCAGCAGGTCCGCTTCGGCGGCCTGCCGCTCGGCGTCCTCGGTGCGGCCGGAGTAGGAGGCGACCGCGTGGCCGCGGCTGCGGAGGAAGGCGGTGACCTCCTCGGCGGCGGCGACGGTCAGCGTGTAGACGATGCCGGACCCGGGCAGCTCGTCGAGCCGGTCGGCCAGCCAGGCCAGCCGGTGCGCGGGATCGGGCAGCTGGAGCACGCCGAGGCTGAGGCTCTCCCGGTCCAGCGGGCCGCGGAGCACCAGCGCCTCGCCGCCGCCGGTGCCGAGCTGGTCGGCCACGTCGGCCGTCACGCGCGCGTTGGCTGTGGCCGTCGTGGCCAGGACCGGCACGCCCGGGGCGAGTTCGGCCAGCATGGTGCGCAGTCGGCGGTAGTCCGGGCGGAAGTCGTGCCCCCAGTCGCTGATGCAGTGCGCCTCGTCCACCACCAGGAGGCCGGTGGCGGCGGAGAGCTTGGGCAGCACCTGGTCCCGGAAGTCGGGGTTGTTGAGGCGCTCGGGGGAGACCAGCAGCAGGTCCACACCCCCTGCCGCGACCTCCGCCTGGATCTGCTCCCACTCCTCGGTGTTGGCCGAGTTGATGGTGCGGGCGGTGAGCCCGGCCCGGGCGGCGGAGTCGATCTGATTGCGCATCAGCGCGAGCAGCGGGGAGACGATGACCGTGGGACCGGCCCCGGCGGCTCGCAGCAGGGCGGTGGCCACGAAGTAGACGGCCGACTTGCCCCAACCGGTGCGCTGCACCACGAGCGCCCGGCGCCGGTCCACCACCAGGGCCTCGATGGCGTGCCACTGGTCCTCGCGCAGCCGGGCCCCGGGCCCGGCGAGCGCCCGCAGCACGGCGTCGGCCCGCTCGCGGACGGCGGCGCGGTCGGTGAGCTCGGCGGCGGCAGCGGTGGAGTCCATGACGTCATTGATAGCCGGTCCGGCCGACAAACCACGAAAGAGCCGGCGGCCTGTGGATAACCGCCCCCGCCGTCAGCCCCGGTTCTGCACAGCCCCTCGTCCGTCCACAGATCGGGGCGGACCCTGGAACCGAGGTGGACAGGCGAGAACGCTCGGCCCCATGAACGAGCACAACAGCACCGCGCTGCCGGAGCACTTCTCCTTCGACACCCCGGTCGTCCGCATGCGCACGCCGGGCGACGTCGCCGAGGCCCTGCCCTACCTGCTCGGCTTCTACCCGAGCGACTCCGTCGTCGCCCTCGGACTGCAGGGGCAGCGCCGGCGCCAGGGCGGCACCGTCCGGATCGACATCCCGGAGCCAGGGGCGTACCCGGCCGCCGCCGAGGAGGTGGTCCGCTTCCTCACCGCGCTCTCCGAGCACCGCGACGCCACGCCCGATGCGGTCATCCTCTACGTCTGCCGCGATCCCGAGCCGGGCGGCGAGGGGGCGGGCGTCCGGGACGAGCTGCGCCCGCTCCACCTGGCGCTGACGGCGGCCTTCGCCGCGGCCCGGATCCCGGTGCAGGAGTCGCTCTGCCTCTCCGGGGGCCGCTGGTACTCCTTCACCTGCAGTGAGCCCGGCTGCTGCCCGCCGGAGGGCTCCCCCCTGGTCCCGGCCGGGACCGCTTCCCCGATGGCGGCGGGCGCCG